>JBDRKD010000025.1:0-30882 GCA_043814255.1 Microcaldota archaeon | reverse complement strand
TATGTTGAAGTTTGATAGGTTTGTGTTGTTTGACGTCCCGAGCAAATTCACAGCGCGACCAGTAGAATAGCCGAAATTATCCACTGAAACTCCATCAGCATTAAGAGAACAGGATGAGCTAATTCCGTGCTCAACATTGTCTACTATGAAGTTTTGTATCGAGATATTTGAATAACACGTTTGTGATATTGAGATGCCATAGCCATACCTATCCATGCTTGACATGTTTGTTACGTTGACATTTGTGACGGTGGCATTAGAGACTGATTTGAAGCGTATACCATATCCAATGAACCACGCAGTGTCTATCTTGTGGTAGTCTCCGGAGTAGTTCTCAGCAGTATAGTTTGATATTACAAGGTGGTCCACGATATCTGCGTAGATTCCATAAGCGTATCCGCCCACGTTATTCTGGCTGTTCCTGTCCATGGTGAGATTCCACGTAGTGAAGTTACTGATACCAACATAACTGGAATTCCTAAGATAGATTGCTTCTACATTGTCATAGAATGTTGGGGCAAAAAGGAATCCATCGTAAATTGTGTTGTTGTATAAGTTCACTCCTTGCGAGTTGTTAACTACTATGCTCTTGGAGAAGTTGTTGATTCTACAGTTCCTTATTATTACGTTATTTGACGAGTTCGTATCTATTGCGTATGCGTATCTGGTGTTGTTTCCAGTTATTGTGTAGCCGTTGCAGTCTAGTGTTATGTCGTCCGAAGCTATTGTGAAGCAGGTTGTGTTTGTCGTGGAAATACTGTTTAGCAGGGTTGTGTCGCTTGTTATTGTACCACAGTTTGAGATTATTTCTGAAAGAGTTAGGTTGATTGTTAGTCCGTTTGTTGTAATTCCGGAGATATTGAATGAGGTTGTGTTTGGGTAGTAGCCTGCTAGGGAGACGTTGATTGTGTGGTTGTTATGCGAGAAGTTTCCTAAATGAGTATAGTTAATATCACTGGCTCCGACGTAGTTTATCAAGCCGTTTACATTTGTGAGGCCATTTGCTGATTCAGGGGTTCCATTCACATCTGAGACGTTTACTATTACGTTTTGTAGTGGGTCTCCTGAAGCATTTGTAACGTTCACTCTCGTATACCACTGGACGAGGAAGTTTCCGGGAGCAGACCACGAGACGTTAGAATAGTTTGCTGTTGTGTTCAGGAAGATGTCGTTTGTAAGACTAACCTGGATGTGGAACATATCTGTAGTGGTTGGAGAATGATAGAATATTGAGTCTGTGATGTTATTGTTGCTCGATAACCAATAATAGAGAATGGTAGTGGAATTGTCTACCGTAACGTTATAGAGTCTGTTCTGGTATGTCCAATATGCTTCAAATGCAACGAACGAGTTGTTGATTGTAATGTTCTGGAATTTATTCCCATATGAAGCATCGCTGCCCCCAATGCGGTAGAAAGCGTAAGTAACGTTCTGTATCAATATGTTCTCGAAAGTATTCCCTGATCCCTCATCTATATAGAACCCATTACTCCCTTTGATTAGTCTTCCATTGGTGAATATATTGTTATCTGATCTGGAAATCACGCCAGTGCTATCCATATTAGTGTCAGTGATGTTGAAGTCAGTTATGTTTGAGTTTGATGCTGTTGTCTGAAGCAGAATTCCGTTTCCATCTATTCCGTTGTCAATATGGGAAAACCCGGTGACATTTGTGGGGCATAGGGTATTGATTCCAGCTCCTGATGAACCAGTTATGATGTTGGTGAATGTAATGTTTGAATAACATGTTTCGTGAACGTAGATTCCAAAACCCTCATCCATGTTCGTTACGTTTATGTTGTTCCCTGAGAAGTTCGAAACTGACCTTAAATCTACTCCGAATCCATGGGTCCCAGTAGTAAACCCCACTCCGTTTGGGTCGCCTCCCCCCGCTCCTGAATGACTGTCTCCGGAATGGTTCTCTGCTGTGTAATTGTCTATTATGATGTGGTCAACACTGTAGGCCAGGATTCCATAGCCATAACCTCCTACATTCAATGCCCCACTTCTGTTCACAGTGATGTTCCAGTCAGTGTGGTTCGTGACATTCACATAGCTTGAGTTCTCTATCCTGATTCCTGTTGCATTGTCATAGAATGTGCTGGCAAGCAAGAATCCATCGTAAATTGTGTTGTTGTACATGTTCACTCCCTGCGAGTCATTGACTATGATGCCTTTGGAGAAGTTGTTGATTCTGCAGTTCCTTATTACTAAGTTGTCGTACTCGCTTGTGTCCACTGCATAGACGTACCTTCTGTTCCCGCCTGTGATTGTATGTCCATTACAATCTAGTGTGAGGTTATTCGCACCGAAAGTAATGCACGTCAGAACAGGCGATAGGAGGTCGCCTTCCAGAGTTCTGTCCTCGGTCATCACTCCGCACGTGTTATCGTACAGGGTCATGTTCACTAGCGTGTTATTAGTGAAGGAAAAGTATGTTGAGTTCATGGAAGAGACGTTTGATGCTATTACTACGTCCGCATACGTTGTATTGGCCACCCCTGTCCTGAGTTCCTCTGTAACTGGATACCAACCAGTTAGGCCAGAAGCAGTAGTAATATCAGTGAACTCGGCATTGTCTGAGATATCATAAACAGTAACTGTTGCACCTTGGATGGAATCGCCACTTGAATTTGTTACATTAACTGATGCATACCATTTGATGTAAAGCTCGCATGATGAGGTTCCACACGTGTTCACGGCAGACCTGTTGAATGTGCTGTTCAGTAGCACGTTGTCATATGAAGTGGAGATGAGCGATATATTTGCATTGGAAGGTATCGTCGAGTTGTAAACTGTGTAGTAATCCCCGCCAAGGAAGTTAATACCTGTTCCATCTGTTTCTATTGTGTTCCCATAAATGTACACATCTGGTCCAGAAGCGCCCTGGAGCCTAAATGCAATTGCTCCTGCGTTTGGCAACGAAACGTTATTGTTGTATACTGAAGTGTTGGAAAGCGAACTCGAACCACCAGACACGATTATGCCGATACCAGCAACAGTTCCATTCACCATGTTGTCGTAGACTAAGGAGTCGTTGGATGCGATGTACATGCCTGTTGAAGCGGAATTGCTCACAGTTACATTGTTCTCGTAAATTAGCATGTTAAATGTAGTACTTGCAGTATCTAACCCGACATCGCCCCCGCCTGAAACATCTATTGTGTTCTGGTATAGCGAACCGTTAGAGAAATAGGATGATATGCGTATTCCCTTCCCTTGGTCTGAACTGATGTTGTTTCCGTAAATTGAGAAGTTTCCCCCAGAAGAAACTGCCGAGATGCCTATGCTGTCCTGGGTCCACATTGTGATTGTGTTGTTGAATACTGAGTGGTTGGAGCCTGTCAGGCCTATCCCACACCTGTCCTTTTTCCCCCCTGCGGTCTCATCTAGAATGCAGTTCTTTATTGTTACGTTGGTAACATTGGTGTACGGCACATACACGCCACTTACTGGATAGCATATGCCGTTTTGGATACAATCGCTTGTAAGTCCGAAGGATATTGTGTAGCCATTGCAGTCTAGTGTAACATTGCTTTCAGTTATTCTGAAGCAGCTTTCATCGGTTGTTACGTTGGAGTTTAATGTAACGCTGTGATTCAGATTCTTGCAGTCTATGAACGGAAGAGAGATGTTTACTTGGGTTACCCCCGTGATGTTGGCAGGTGTCGAGTTGGAGTGGCTCCCCTTTGCTCCGTAGAATGTGTGGTTGTTGTATGTCTTGTTCTCTGAGAAGCTCATGACCTCCTCTGTTACGGGGTAGTAAGCTGTGGGGTTGGGGTCTGTCCCGCCTGAGAACACAGTAATGTCGTATGTGTCATTAGCCTCGAACAGCACGCTTGGGGCTGAAGGATCGCCCTCAGCATCAGTGAAGTACAATCGTACTGGCCAGTCTATTGAGAGATTGCATCCAGTGCCGCATGTGCCGAAGTACGTCTTGCTCCGGTCCAGTGTTGATATGTTGTATGCTGTGTTGTTGTACGCCCCATCCACGTAAACGTCGTAGGCTATGGACGAATCGAAAGTGGAGGAATTTATTGAGTTGTCTCTGGCCGAGGAATTGAGCTCAACGCCCCTTGTGTTTGAGATGAAAGTGTTATTGAATATGTTGTTGAGTTGAGAGGACCCTACTGAAAGACCTGTGGAACTTGAGTTCAGGGTGTTGTTAACTAGTAATGAGTTGTTTGTGGAGTTTAGGTATATTGAAATATTGTAGTCATTTATTATGCAATTCTCTATAGTGATGCCTGTCCTGCCCTCTGCATATGTCCCGTAACCTGCATCCCAGGAGCCATTCCCCATTATCCTGTAGCCATCGCAGTTCAGATAGATGTCATCCGCACCGAAAGTTATGCATGTGCCATCCGATGAGATATCTTCGATTAGCGTAGTATCTACTGTAACGTTCGTGCATTCTGAAAAGTAAAGCATGACATTGTGGGTTTGGTCAGAGGTGATGTTGAGGCTTGTGGAATTGACAGTATCACCCTTTGAGACATTCACTGTGTAGTTGTTAAGGGAATGGTTCTCTGTTGAGTTCACGTGGAGTTGGTCCAATATAAACCATTGTGAGAGTCCACCAGAGTTAGTGTAGTTCTCTATGACTGCAGGAGAACCTGATACTGTAGATGTATTCACCGACGCATTCTCTATGGAGCCGCCCAGGTAATAAGACACGTTAACCCTAAAGAGGAGCTGAACTGTAAAGTTGTTCGTCCCACCCCCCCACGCGAGCGAGGACATGTTGATGTCGGAGCTCCTGAAGGCGTTGTTTATGGAGGTTTGGTTTGATGTAATCTCGAACAGGTATGCGTAGCCTGTGGTGGAATTCTCGAATACATTTTGAGTGCTTCCGTTGAAGTAGATTGAGTAGTTATTTACTCCAGATGGGGATTCGTAGAGTGACTCATTTAAGAAGTAGTTGGAATCCGAGGAGTTCAAGAAAACGCCGTAATCGTTATTTCTGATTGTGTTGTTGGAAAAGTTGTTGTAATCGGAGGAGTTTATGAAAACTCCTTTTGAATTCCAGGGTATGGTGTTTTCATATATCGAGTTGTTGTAGGAATATGAGAAGTTTATGCCGTCGTTGTTTTCGTATATTGTATTGTTTGTTATTCTACTTATGTTTGTGTTGGAGAATATTATGCCCGATGTATAGTTGCGTATGTAGCAGTTCCTTATTGTGATGTTCGTGCGGTCTGATGCGTAAACCCCGTAGGATGCTATGTCGTTATTTCCACTAATGTAGAAGCCGTTGCAGTCTAGGCAGATGTCATCTGCGCCGAAGGTTATGCATGTACCGCTGGAGGACAGATTGCTTGCGAGTGTAGTATTCGTAATTATGGTCTCGCATTCGGATTGTCTTATCATGAGAGTCTGGGAGTAGGTGACATTCTGGCTCACTGAACGGAAGAAGCCTGTTCCTGAGATGTTTATTGTGTAGTTGTTCAGGGAGTAGTTTTCAGAGGGGGAGTAGTAGGATTCATTGATAGCTGTCCAGTTTGTGAAACCACTGGCGCCTGTATAGTTATGTATGAAGTATGGGGTGCCTTTTGTGTCCGATATGTTGACTAGCACGCCCTCAACCGCAGGTATCACTTGTACCCTGAAGTACCACTGAATTGTGGCGTTGGAACTCGGGAAAGAGAACTTTGATTTGTTGAATGAGCAGTTCAATATGCTGTTGTTTTCGCTATTCGAGAACCGTAAGTCATAATCTGTTATATTGGATATCGCAGTGTTCGTGATATTGTTTTGGTGGGACCCAGTTACGCGGAAGCCGTGGGACACCCCTGCCGTACCTCCTGCGCCCGGAGCCCTGCCTCCAACGCTGATGGTTGAGATTGAATTACCAAGTGCTATAAATGAACTGGAGCCGTTGTGGAATATCCCCGTGGTGTTCCCCCCATCTCCTCCTGCCCCGCCCCCGGCACCGAAACATAATAGGAATCCGCCAACGTATGGCGCCCCAGTAATATCTATGATTGTGAGATTTGAGTAATTCCCAGCATAGGTATAGACTCCAGACCCAAAGCCTGAATCCCCACAGTTCCCACAATTGTCTGCAGGCGTATCCTGAATGCCGAAGACACCACCAACGCCGCCAGTCAAATCGATTATGTATCCGGTGTCTATAACTCCTGTTTGGTTCTGGTATATACCAACTACGCTGCCTCCGGCACCCCCATCTCCGCCATCAGGTCTGCCCGCGTTTCCATCTCCTCCATTCCCTCCGGTTCCTCCGGTGAGATTGGTTATTGAATTATTGAGGAAATAATTTGTGCCTACAGTCATGCTCAGCAGATATATGCCCATTGCGTTTCCACCGTATCCGCCTTCCCAGCCCTCAGCACCGTTTCCTCCACCCCCGCCTGTGAGATTAGTTATTGTGTTGTTGCGGAATGTGTTGTTGGTGGCGTTATTCCTGTTGGGAAAGTATACTGTACTGAAGAAGAAGCCATATGCATGGCCCCCGCCACCTCCACCTTTACCCCCAACAGCATCGCCACCATCCTCGCCAATCATTGAGGTTATGGTGTTATTCTCAAAGCTGTTGTTATGCAACCATGAGGCATAGACGCCTGTCCTATAGCCAGCACCTATGTTATCATGAATAATGTTGTCGTGCACCCAACTGTTGTTGGTGTTGTTAATGTATATTCCATATTCGAACGAGGATATGTTGCAGTTCCTTATTGTGATGTTGTTTCTGCCATAGACGGTTATCCCGTACTCATACTGACCATTGTCTCCGGTGAGCGTATAACCAGCGCAGTCGAAGAAGATGTTGTCCGCGCTGATGTTGAAGCACGTTGCTGTTGCGCTTATGTTCTTTGTCATGTATGTGTCTTCGCCTATGTTTCCACATTCTGTTTCCTGGAACATAGTCTGGTTAGAATCGGAAACGAAGACCTGTGAATCATTGCAGATGACTCTGGCTCTCCAGGTATCGTTCCAGCTCGCTGTGTACGCAGATAGGTTCGCGATGTTGGTGCTCACGCCTGCGGAGACATTCGTGCTTCCCCCATACGAGCTGTTCTCCCAAAGCGGGGAGATTGTGAAATTATCCATTGCATATTCCAGATGAACAATGTTGCCAGGATCATTAAGCCTGAAACCAATTGTTATTGTGTCATTCGTTATCTGTTGGTTCGTGAATGAAGCGTTTGATGCATTCCATGCGCCCCAAGCACCGTTGTTGGGATAGTTGATTGTACTGGTTATGGCATTAGTTGTGTTTCCATAACCACAGGAACCCGTGACTCTCTGGTCATCGCATGGGGTGATATTCGCGTCCCATAAATAGACGGTAACAACCAGTTCTGTGCTTCCGCTTGTCCTATATCCTTTCCAATCCCATGAGATGTTGTATATGCCTGAGGTGTTTCCAAGATAGAATGATTTGTAGGCCCAAAGATTCCCCCACCCGACCACGCTGGTGCCTGCGTAGAGAGAGGGTAGCGGAAGTCCATCGCTTGAGTTCTGGGAGATGTTGTAATTGGTTGGGTCTTCAAGACCTGAAATACGTACATCTTCAGAATAACCAACCCAGCCGTTTGTGCAATTCGTGCAAGTTGAGTTGCCTGGAGCACATGAAGACCAGTCAGGGCAGGTCCACGAGCCTGAGAACTCATCCACTCCTGTTTCGTTCAATAGGAGCCATTCGTATGAGGCGTTGAGGTTAGTGTCTTGCAAACTGTCACATGTGACGTTCAATCTCAGATCAGCATCTATTCCTGGTTGACTTGGATTGAAATCCAAATGTGTGAGCCGTAGGGTCCCTTTTGTGGAAGTTATGTTTATGTACGAGCTACCTCCACCGCAGTTGCCATATGAGGTATATGGACCAAAAAAGTTTCCTTTAATCAACCCCAAATTGTTATCTATTGTGGCACTATCTTCAGATAACTGGTACATGGGATTGTTTATCCTGAAGGAAAAGTTCTGAAGACTTGAGTTATAGGCTGCCTGTACTGCTTGGGTTATGTTGATGCAATGCCATCCTGCCAGCTTAGTGCTGAAGTTATAAGCCTGAGTGATGTTATCATAGCCAAGTGCCATGAACTCCACGCCGCTTATGCTCTCTGTCCACGATTGGTTGTATATGTGCGAAACATTCGCCCCGGTGTCCATGTCCCCAAATACAGTCGAGGTGAGCAAACAGAGTGTGGCGTTTATGATTTCCCCTCCAGGTGCAAGATTTGAGATGTCCCATTTTATTTGGAATTCACTGTTCCAAGATTGGTATGCAGTGACATCTTCAAGGCAAAGGCTGTCTGTGAACTGCGTTGTCGGGTCAATCTCAATTGGATATGCGGACCTCTCAAGCCAGTAGAGTGGGAGTGTTGATGCGTAGAAAGTCCTTCCATTGGACTGGAATATTCCTGCAGGCATGTCCATTCTATCTGGATATGGGACCTCTACCTCATTGATAAGCGCTTTACCTGAGTCTGATGCACTTGAGGGAAGGAATGAGTATGCCTTCTCCCCCTGTGGAGTGAGGAAGTCTATGCTTGAGAGCGTCTCCTCCCCATTCTGTAGTTGTTCTCCTGATGCTGTGGGTGTGAGTCCTTGTATGTCAAGCTCAAAAACAAAGTATATCTGCGTGTCCTGCGGTAGCCCTAAGCCTGAGATTAAGGTTCTGAACTCTTGCTTTAGGATTATGTACTCCTTGAACCTGCCGCTCTCATAATCATACCTGATGTCTGTTCCTGTGAATATGTTTGGGTATGTTATTGAGTTCCTGTTTGGGATTCCTATTGATTTTGATGCTATCTGGATGTAGGAGATGCCTCCCCATGAGTCATCGTAATAGCCTATTGCGAATGGCTTGATTTTCAGGGTGTGGCCATCTTTTTGCGCCAATATGGGCCATTCTGAATCCGCGTCTGGCTTGAAGTATGCTTTGTATGCCCCCTGCTCCACCCCTGTCCTGTAGTCCTCTAGGTATAGTGGGTTCTCTTCAGCTAACTCCTGAATAGAGGTTGAGATTGGGCTGTACTGGCTTCCGTCCCAGTAGCTTGTGGGGGTTCCGTGCAGTATGTCTGTTGTTGTGGCCCCGTTTACTATCCTGTCAAGTGACTCTGTCCTCTGCGTCGGGTTTGCTACCACCTGCTCCCTCTGTTCTGCAGGGCAGATGCTTGCGTATGTGCCTGTTAATGTGTTTGTTCCGAATGGGGAGAAGAATGTAGTGTTCCATGTGCCGTTTGTGCATGGGGTGACGTTGTATTTCAGGAGGAATGACCTGTTGGTCCTCTCCCTGAATGAGAAATGCGCTTCATCTACCGGAATCCACTCATATGCGTTGCGGATGAACCTGGATTGCCAGAGTGTTGCTTCACTGCTTTCTGATATGCTGTATTGGAACATTATGTTCAGGTCTGAGATTGTCCCTGCTGAGTTCTCAATCGTGAACTGTGTCTCACATGCCCCTTCTGGAGTGCAGAAGGTCATTTTCTCATTTGAGACCTGCATCCCATTCTCATTGGAAAGATACTTTGCCTCTGAACTGATGTTTGGGCTTATGTGTATTCTCTTGAATGGTCTCTCCTTGTATTTTGAGATGTCAAGAGTATGGGTTTTGGGGGCTGCTTCGGAGAGAGGGATTAGCATAAGCAGTACTAAAGCTACTGCTAATGCAAGGGGTTTACTGCCCCCTTTTGCTATTGGAGGTCTGTTTTCCATTTACTCGTGAGACAATATGTTTCCGTGATATTAATAATGTTAATTTGAGGTGGTTTTTGTGGGGATTGGGCTAAGTATAAAACACCGTATGGGTAATATCACATGAATATTGGCTGGTGGAAAGCATGGGTGAAATTGGGGAAGCTATCTCTGAATCCGTAAAGGCGTGCGTTTCCGGAAAAGAGATTGGCGTGATGTTCTCCGGGGGATTGGATAGTGCACTTGTTGCGTTCCTCTCGAAACAATACGCTGAAACTAATGGATATACTGTGGGTGTTGATGGGTCGCAGGATCTGAAGTGGGCGAGGGTGGTTGCAAAAGAGATGGGGATTGAGCTTGTTGAGAGTGTATTGGGGGAGGAAGAGATACTGGACGCTTATGAAGAAGTAAGGAAACTGTTGGGAGTGGATGACATGCTCTCAATAGAGTTGGGGATACCTGTTCTGCTGTGCTCGGAAATGGCGAGAGAAGGGGGGATTGGGAGACTATTGTGTGGGCATGGTGCTGATGAGTTGTTTGGCGGTTATCATAAGTATCCAGAGATGTTTAGGGATGGGGAGGACGTCAGGAGCGTTATGGAGAGGGATTTGAAGAAAGTGTTGGAAGTTGATGTTCCTAGGAGCAGGAGAATCGCCGGGAAAGCTGGGGTTGAAATGATGTTTCCCTTCCTTGAGAAGGGTGTTGTTGAAAGCTCAAATGATGTTGAACTGGATGAACATTTCTCTGGTGATGAGAGGAAACCTGTCCTCAGGAAGATTGCGAGAAAACTCGGGGTTCCGGAGAGTGCGTGCTCACGACCGAAGAAAGCCCTGCAGTATGGGTCTGGGATACATAAGGTATTGGCAAAGATAAGGCCGAACCATATGGACAATATTTAATAGTTTGCGGTCTGAAATTAAAGGGGGGAACCAATGGCCAAGAAGAAACGCAAAGAAACTGGGAAGAAACGTCCTTCCGGAAAGAAGAAGGTATCAACACCTGAAAAGCCATATTCTGGAATTCCGGATGACGTTAGCGATGACTCTCTTGAGGTGCAGCATTACGAGGATATCCAGGAACCTGAAGCAGAGGAAGAACGGTTCATCTCAAAACCAGTCGCACTATTTGTTTCTGTCATACTGATTATGGCTATTCTTGTCCTAGGGTATCTGTTTTTACAGAGCCTCAAAGGCTCGCTTAATGTTGGTGGTGGAGAATCGATATCAGATATCCCGATGCACCCAATAGACCAGGACGATATAAACTCAATTCCTGGACCTGGGACAGAGGAATGCCTAAAGGCGAACGGGTGGGATATGAACACGCCTATCTTTTCTTATCTTGATTCCTGCCCATACTGTGAGAAGATGATTCCACGCATCGTGAGTCTTGAGAGTGAAGGATATTCATTCAGTTGGGTCGAGAGATCTCAACCAGATGTGAGCTCAAAACTCTACAGCTGCTTAGGCGGCGTTGTGCGCAACAGTGTCCCGCAGATCATCTGTCCGAAGACGCGCAAAGAGCGAATTGGTGTGCTGAGTGAGAATGAGATAAGAAATTTTGCGAAGGAATGTAAGAACTCTTAGGAGGTTTATTCTATGAAGAAAGTATTGTTAGGTATATTCATTGCAGTTGCGTTTCTGGCATTATCAGGATGCACTGGGAATAATGTAGTCTATGACTGCAGTAAATGTGATGTGAATTGCAGTGAGTGTGATACTGATTGCAGTGGGTGTGATGTGGATTGCAGTAAGTGCACAAACGTTAACATTGTTCCCATCGACATTAAGAGCGGTATGACGTTCATTGTCCCATCCTCATGCACTGATGAGTTGTGTGGAATAAGCGAGACCCAGGGATGGGCTGGCGAACTTGGGCTTGAGCTCCCCGTCTACAAAGCAGACTGGGCGCAATCACCGATTATCCTGATGTATACTGAAGACTCTGCAGGAATCATCATGCAAACAAGCAAGCGTGAGTTCATGAAAGGCGTGTGTGACTTCGTGAACAGCACTGATGCGTGCAGGATTGCAGATGAAGAACTTGAGAAGGCGCAGGCAGGGATGAAGAGCTGCTTGGGGAACTACAGCATCTCGCTGGATACTGTCGCATTCTACTACAGCGACACTTGCCCACACTGCGCTAGGATGAAACCATGGGTAACCGAGCTTGAGGGACAGGGATACAAGTTCTTCTGGGTGAATTACCAGAATCAGACGAACATGCAGATAGCCACAGACTGCCTGAGCACAATACTCCAGTTCGGTGGGGGAGTGCCGCAGTTTGCCTGCCCGGCGAACGGAGAGTGGCATATCGGTGCGTTCGCGGAAGAGGATGAATTGCTCAAATTCGCAAGCGATTGTGTGGCCGCAGCAGGTGACTAGAAATATGGAGTATCGTTATCTCGCCTGCGTTCTGTTGGCAGTCGCCATTCTTGGGTGTGCATCAAGTCCAGCACAACCCCAAGGGGGCAATGGGGTGAACGTTACAAACACTACGGACGCCCCTGTCCACACGCCTGGCGGGATAACCGAATACCTCCAAAAACATTTGGTTATAGAGTATGGTCTCTGGAATGTTGAGGTACCTCAGCCCAAGTATTCCTCTGAAATGTGGAGTACAGATGTGACTGTATTCACAGACAGGGGGGGAAGGATCACATTGCGCATGATTGTAAATGACAGTAGCCTGAGTGTAGATGAGATGTGGCAGAGGATATACCCGAACAAGGAACCAGTAGGTATCCAGAACATTGAGGGCAAGATAAGCTGTTCGGATGGTAAGATAAGGGTGATGGAATTTGCAAATCCGTATTGCGCGAACTGTGTTGTATCTGAAAAGGCAAGCAGTATGTTCAGAAGGAAGTTCAATGGGAGCATTGAATACGAATACAGGGTGATACTCCCGAACACCAACTCGATGATAGAGGAATATGGATATCACAATGTCTCGCTGACTTCCAAATATTATGCATGTGTGCAGAACCAATCGCTTCTGGGTCAGTTCAGGGAGTGCGTGATAGACCGATACCTAAAAGAGGTTGGGAAACCGCTTGCTGAGAATCAGTTGGATAGCTGCGCGATAGATGGTGGCGTGGATTTGGATGAGCTTAAAACATGCCTTCTGGAAGGGGATAGGCTTCTGAACTGGGATCAGCAGCTCGGACAGACCTATCTTGGCTCAAGCGCAACGCTCCCGACGTTTGTCATTGATTGTAGGTTCAAGACCTCAAACCCTAACCTGATAATATATGCTATCTGTTATGAATTCCCAGAAACAGAGGGATGTTAATTGAGTTAGAGATTTATCTTCTTAATGACTTCGTTTAAGTCTACCTCGGTGTTGATGCAGCCGTCTTTTGAGAGGAGCACCACTTGGGTTATTATGTTCTTCTCGCCAGTCTTCTCGAGCGCCATCTTGAGTTCGTTATAGCATGCCACCCCGAGCACTGCCTTCGGCTTGTGGTTCTCTATGATATTCAGTACAATTGAACCCCCGCCGACCATGAAATATTTCATTCCATTCTTCTCGCACTCGGAGACTATTTTCTCAATGACACAGCCACCGCATTTGGCACATCTGAATCCTTCTTCACCAGAAGTTGCCTTGCAGGCTTTGATGTTTCTCAGGCAATGGGGGATGAAAACAATGCGGTCCTTCTTTGGTGTCTTCACATATCTGTCATAATGGAGCTTGTTGATTATTTCGATTGTCGTGTAGCGGACCCATTTCTCGTCCTTAATCCCAGTCTGTTTTGAGACCCTACCCGCGAGGTCGCTTGGTGAGAGGTTAAGTCCTATTGATGCCGCCTGCGCAATGAACCCCCTTATCTTAGAGCGCATGCTCTCTTCTTGACCGTTAGGTTCAGCTTCTCCGTTCACTCGCTTTGCCATAAAACCACAATTTCCCATTAAAAGAATAAATGCCTTTTGTATAACGACGTTATTTTTTAATGAGGGTAACGAACAGGTGGTGCTTGTCAAATGGATTCAGATCTATTCGCTCTATTGTATTGAAATCGTTTTGAAGGGCAGAGATGACGCTGTTGTACATGTCCTTTGGTTTTGCAGTCACATCTATCGACTGCGACTTTATCGCCAGTAATGCAGGGGAGCCTGGTTTCAGAAGCCTTGAATTGAGGGCGAGTATCCTCCCCTGGTCTGGCTGCGCAACGTCTTGGTATATGCAATCGATTTTACCAATATCGTTTTCGTATTCCTCTGGCTTGCGCGCATCCCCAAGGATTGGGAGCATGTTCTTTCTTCTCTCACATACCTTTATGAGATCCCTCATCGCTCTTGGTGCGAACTCCACGCAGTAAAGCTTCCCGTCCTTCCAGATGATATCACTTATGTGGGAGGGGGTTGTTCCGCTCGCTGCCCCCAAGTAGAGGACATTCATTCCCTTTTTTATAGGTAGTTCTTTGAGGCCGTTCAGTATCACTGCTGAGAGCTTGCTTCTGTACGGGTCCCATGACCGATACTGGATGCCATCCACATCTATTGTCCTTTCCCCGTAGACCTTGAAACCTGGGACAACGCTGCGCGTAGAAAGCCTTCCGTCTATCTTGTAAACGCCTTCGAATATTTCTCTGAATTCCATCTAATCACGAAAAATAAAATGGGCCTGGAGGGATTTTCAGTTTTCCAACGTTCGAACCCTCGGCTTCCTGGTTAAAAGCCAGGCACTCTAGGCCAAGCTGAGTTACGGGCCCATGACAAAGTTGCCACAACTTTGACAGTATTAGGATTTCGCAAATCCCAATAACGATTACGAGAGGAAATTATAGAAGAAAGGATTATTAAATACTGTGCTACGCACGTGTTTCTGCTTCCCCTCGTGCTTTTGCTGCAGCCTGTGCTTCTGATTCTGCTCCTTGCGTGCTGTTGAAGGCTGCGTAGGGTATGCTTGTTTTTTTTGTAGATTTGGATTTAGGTGCAGTGATTTGATTCATCCATATCCCGTATGCATTAAGGGTTGAAAAATATTTAACCTTTCAATTTTTCCATCTGAGAATTTATCTCATCATCTGTGATCTTCTTGTAGAGTGGCTTGATCTCCTGAATCTGTTTTCCCGGTGGCACAAGCTTTTTTGGGATGTTCTCCCACTTTGCTTCCTCCTCCGGAATTCCAAGCATATCAAGCATCTTCTTAGAGCTGAATGGAAGGAACGGCTGGATGATTATTGAGAGTGCCGAGAGGGCTCTTGAGCAGACATAAAGGCAATTTGAGACCTTCTGCTTATCCTTCTCTTTCCAGGGCTCCCTTTCACTCAAATATCTGTTGAACTGGGCTGAAAGCCCAAATGTCTCCTCCTGAGCCTCCTTGAAAAGGAACTTCTCCAGATGCTCTCCAATAACTGCTTTCTTCTTCTCTATTAGCTCGAGCATTTCATTGTCGCGCGAGTCGAGGTCTTTGGGTTCAGGTATTTTCGAATCAGACAGCTTCTTCATTAGCACAAGCGCCCTGTTCACAAAGTTCCCCAAATTAGCCACTAACTCATTATTCACCTTTGCCTGGAAATCCTTCCAAACGAAGTCCGCATCCTCCACTTTGTGGGGTGTAACTGCAGTCTCGTAATAGCGGAGATAGTCTGGATCAAAGTCATTTAGGAAGTCCTCCAGCGAAACGAACCAGTTCTTGCTTTTCGAGAATTTCCTTTTTTCCAGGTTCAAATAGCCCCTTGTTGGGATTGCGTCTGGGAGGTTGAATTCTCCTGTGCCCATGAGCATTGCTGGCCAGAAGAGGAAGTGGTGGTATATTATGTCCTTCCCTATGAAGTGGACTATCCTTGCATCCTTGCCTTTCCAGAAATCTTCCCATTTATCGGTTAATGCGATTGTGGAGCTCAGGTAGCCTATGGGGGCATCAAACCACACATAGAATACCATGTTCTCTTCCCCAGGTATTGGAACGCCCCAATCAAGGTCTCTTGAGATGTCCCAATCGGCCAACCCATTATCTATCCAGTTGACAACATAGTTGACAACCTCTTTCTGTAGGTTTTTGTTAGTGGTGAGCCATTCCCTTAGTTTTGGCGCGAATTTTGAAAGTGCCATAAAATAGTGTCTGCTTGTCTTTGTTTTCGGAGGTGTGCCGCACACAATGCATTTTGGGTTGCTTATCTCCCCTGCTGTGAGCGCTTTTCCACATGAGTCGCAGTAATCGGAGTATTGATCTTCGGAACTGCAGTGGGGGCAGGTCCCTATAACAAACCTGTCTGGGAGAAAGCGTTTGCAGTTATCGCAATATGCCTGCGCAACATCTTTTTGGTATGTGTAGCCTCCTTCCTTGAGCTTGTTGAAAATGTGCTGCGTCATCTCCTTGTTTTCCTTGCTAGAGGTTCTGTGGAATATGTCCATTGAGAACCCAAGCCTCTCAAACTCCTGCTTATCCTTATCGTGGTAATGCTTTGTGAATTCCTCCGGTGTTTTCTTCTCTTTCTCTGCAGATGCAACTATCGGGGTTCCGTGCTCATCAGTGGCGCAAATGTAGAGGCATTCGTTTCCAATAAGCCGCTGGTAGCGTGCGTATATGTCTGCGGGTAAGTAGGTGCTCCTTATGTGTCCTAAGTGAAGCGGGCCATTCGCATATGGCAATGCTGCTGTAACTAATACTTTTGTGAAAACAATCACCCCTCATTTCCTCTATTCATTTAGGAGAATAGGTTTTTATAGAGGACGTAAAAAGGAAAGGGGGAATCTAGTGGTCTTGTGGAACCATTTTGAGGTCCTTCTTTCTTGCATCGATGCTCTTGCCTACTTCATCAACAGCGTTGGACACAAGCTGCTGGGGAGAAAGCTCCACGGTTGGCAGCATTGTGAGCACACGCTTGGTAATTGGGTTGTTCCTCTTGGATTCATCGATTTGAGCATTAAGCTTGGGGTAGCCCGCTTTCAGCTTCGCATACTTAGAAGCAACTTTCGAGACAAGCTTCCTCTTCCCATCCTCCGAGAGTTCCTTTGGCGGGTCGGGCATCAGCGTCTTCTTCTTGACCGCTTCGGCAGGCTCTAGGTCAACAACTGTGAGACTTAGCCCTGCATCGCTGATTGCTTTCCTAGTGTTTGAAAGACTCCCTGAAATTTCTTTCCTTGAGAGTTCGCGCGTTATCTGGACAGAGCCAGAAAAATACTCGCCCCCTGTGATGCTGCGCTTTGAAGTTCTCAAGTCACCTGTGTTGGACTCGGATACGTTGAGCCCTGATTTTTCTAGTACTCCATTCAACTCAACAATCCTTGCGGCAAGCTCTCCCGGGTCAACTCCTTTTGGCGCCTCGAAGAAAGCAATACAGGTGCCTGTTTTCAGCTTTTCAGTACCTTCCTTGGCATTGTCTTTGACATCAAGGTCCCCCAGTCTTATGTTTAGTACATTGAGCTCCATCAGCAGGGTATTAAGCCCTTCTGCAAGCTGGACTGCCTCGCGCACAGCACCCTTCAAAGACTTGGGTTTGCCCTCGACTATCTCGCTGGAATTCTTCATCGCCTCGATTATCTGCGGCATCAGGGAGATCGCCTGCTTGTGCTTGCTCCGGTCACCAAATGGGTGCCTCCATGAATAGGTTGTCGCGCCCTTCTTTATGTCGCTGAGTGCAGAGCTTAGGAGACGCATGTCCTGCTTAAGCTGTCTGTACGATTCTGGGGAGAATTTCTCATGGTCTTGCTCAAGCCTTTCCCTGACTTCGCAGAGTGTTTTATATGTCTCGGGAAGTTGCTCGGTGCCAAGCTGGGATTCTAGGTTCTCCAGCCTTGAGACAAGTTTTGCGAGCTTCTTGAGGTTCTTCTTCTTATGGAGCTTTCCTTCCTTATAAGATAGCTTCATTGCATCGCTCCGGATTGAGGCGATTTCCTTCCATGCCTTGACGTCCTTTTTCCCTTTCTTAACAGTAACGCCCTCGCCTATCTCCTCGAAAACAGCATCAAGCCTACGTGAAGATTGGGTCAGAGAAGAAGCCATTGTCTGGAGCTTAAGGCTCTCACCTATGTCCTTGAACCCGCGCTTGAGCCTTGAAGACTGGATTGCATCCATCACGTTGCCTTTTTTCCTGTCCAGTATGTCAACCTTTTTTGCGAATGTCGCTGAAGCCATTCAGTACACCCCCCCAAATTCACTTAAGAACAAGTAGTATTATAGCGGTATTCTGAAATATAAAGGTATCTATTTGATTTTTTTGCGAATATCGCTTCTGCCCATTTCCTGTTGGGGTGCCGGTTCTTTTTTAGCATGACGCGGCTTAAACAGGAGATTGCTTGTGTTGTTCAGGAGAAAGGAAGTCATTGGGGGAGAGTAAACAGGCAAAGGGAGCCACTCAAGGAACGGAAAAGGGCAGGAAACGCGATGAGAAGCCTTTGAATGGGAATCTACCTCGAAATAGGGGAATTTCAACAATCTTTTTATAATTGAGTTTTCAAAGGAGATTTCCCTGTGGGTGGTGGAGGAGAGCACTGGAAATGAAGTCTCCTAGATTATTTAACCGCTACTGGGAAAAGTGATTGTATGGCCGAGGACATCGCACCGCATATTGAAAGGTTCCGTGAATTCTTTGAATCATCCCCAAAGCTAATGGAGTCCATAGAGATATTGGCGATGAACTACCCTGAGAGGAAGAGCATCAATGTCGATTGCGCTGAACTTGGGAGGTTCGATTACGCTCTTGCAGACTCCCTTTTTGATAAGCCGGATATTGGGATAGAAGCGGCTAGGAAGGTTGTTGCAGAACTCGGGAGGGATAAGTTTGAGGGGGATATCGCATTCGAACCGCACGTGCGCTTCTTCAACCCGCCGATGGAGAAAGAATTGCTCATACAGGATGTGGGCTCCCATCAGATAGAGAAGCTCATATGCCTCCTTGGGGTCATCACAAAACGGGCGGAGGTGAGGCCTAGGGTAAAGGTTGCTGTTTACAAATGCACCAAATGCGATGCTACCCAGAAGGTGCCGATGACCAAGAAATCTGTGATTCCACAGGTGTGTGACAGTTGCAATAGGCGAACGCTTGCGCTCAGCGAGGAGAATTCCTATTTTGTAGACCTTCAGAAGGGTGAGGTTCAGGAGCTTCTTGAGAGGCTGCATGGTGGGGCGCCTGCGAGCCACTTGGAGATATGGCTGGAGGACGACCTTGTTAACGCAATAGTTCCAGGGGACACTGTCGAGCTGACAGGGGTGCTGAGAATCAGGCCGCCAAAGCAGGATAAGGGGGATTCATACTCAAAATACCTGGATGTGGTACATGTCCAGCAGATCCAGAGAGAGTTCGAAGAGGTGGAGATAAGCAAGGATGACAAGGAACGCATAATAGAACTCTCAAAAGACCCGCACATATTTTATAATTTAGTTAAATCAATGGCCCCTTCCATCTTTGGTAATTATTAGTTTAAGGCGGGGGTGGGACTCCAGCTTTTTGGGGGGTGTCCAGGGAAGGAGCTGCCGGAAGGTGGCCACATCAGGAGCGACATACACATTCTTTTGATAGGTGACCCAGGAGCTGCTAAGAGCAGGATGTTGCAGTATATCACAGACCTTGCCCCGAAGAGCATATATGTTAGCGGGAAGAGCGTCAGCGGGGTTGGACTTACAGCGGCTGCTGAAAGAGATGAACTGAGTGAGGGGGGGTGGACCCTCAAGGCAGGCGCGCTTGTGCTTGCGAGTGGGGGGATGGTAGGTGTTGACGAGTTTGATAAGATGGACGAGAAGGAGCGGGCGGCAATGCACGAGGCTATGGAGAGCCAGACAGTCTCTGTTGCCAAGGCGGGAATTGTAGCCAAATTCAAGGCAAAGACTTCAATACTTGCTGCGGCCAATCCGAAGTTCGGCAGGTTCGACCCAAACCAACTGCCATCGGAACAGTTCAACATCGCACCGACGTTGCTCTCTAGGTTCGATTTAATTTTCCCAGTCAGGGATATTATGGATGAGGAGAAAGACAGGAAACTCGCGGAGCACATACTGCGAACGCACGAAGCCGCCTCAGCAAAAATAAACCTTCTTGAGAATGACAAAACAATCATACCAACAGAACTTCTCAGGAAATACATCGCATACACCAGGAAATACATACGCCCGAAGCTGAGCCCAGAGGCAAACGAGAAGATAAAGGAGTATTATGTGGAAATGAGGAAGATGGGGGCTGTCCAAGGAACTGTCTCCATAACCCCAAGGTATATAGAAGGACTCATAAGGCTTTCCGAGGCATCGGCCAAAACAAGGCTTTCCCAGAAAGTGGAAGTATCTGACGCAGAGTTGGCCATAAAACTCAATGACTTCGTCCTCAGGCAGGTTATGATGGACCAGGAGACTGGAAAGATAGATGTTGATATTATTGCTACAGGGCAGCCAAAATCCAAAGTGGAGAAGGTGAACGCCCTGCTCAATCTCATAAAAGACCTGCAGAAGGAATACGACCTTGTCGAGATTGGGAAAGTCATTGAACAGGCGGAAAACTATAACATGGACCAACTCACCGCAAGGAGATTGATTGAAGACCTAATAACTAAAGGCGACCTTTTCAAGCCGAAGCCAGGTTTTATTAAGATAGTCAAACACTATGGGTGAGTGGTTTTGATGCGAGAAGTGGCGTCTGTCATAGGCATGTTCCTGATTGTTCAACTGCTTGGGCTCTATGTTGGGGCGGTGATGATAGATAATGTCTCAGAGCCAGAATTTGCGGAAATGAATGTCGCGCCAATGAAGGAATCTGGAGACCCTCTGAACAGCCTGTATTTCATATTCATAGTTATTATGGGCGCTGCGTTCCTCATTTTCCTCATAAGAGTATATAGGGGTGTGTTCCTCTTCAAACTTCTCGAGGCAACCATAATATTCGTTGCATCAAACATAGTGCTCTTCGCGATATTCTATTCCATTGATTTGCCGTTCTATGACCTGTGGGCGTTTCTTGGAGCCATCTCTCTTGCAATCCTGAAGTTCTACCGCCCGAGACTGAAGAACCTGGCGGCAGTCATATCTAGTGCCGGAGTTGGGGCCATTTTCGGTTTCTCACTAAATATAATACCTGCTATGCTTTTCATCATCTGCCTGTCACTCTATGATTTCTTTGCTGTATTCTACACGAAGCACATGGTCACGATGGCAAGGGAACTGGGAAAACGAAACCTGTCATTCTCAGTAAGTGTTGAGTCAACAAGGAAACGGAGGGCAAAACCATCTGAGATAAAGGCAGCTGAGAAGAGGCATGAAAAACCGAAGAAGTTCATTGAGGAGAGGATGCACCTAGAGCTTGGAACAGGGGATATGGCAATCCCGCTGATGCTCTCTGTATCAGCATATAGGTTCGGTGGGCTTTGGTATTCCTCTGCCGTGTGCATAGGAGCGTGTGTTGGGTTGTATTTTGTGCTGGATTATGTATTCAAGAGGAAGTCATTCCTCCCAGCCCTGCCGCCAATCTCTTTCGGAGCGCTCATCATGCTCGGCTTCGCCTGGATGATTAGCAACCTATTTTCCCTTTGAGCTGTAGACCTTTTCCTTGCTGTAGATGTGCACACCCTTGTCGGTCAGGTCAAACGGCCTTGGGCAGTTGTCTATCTTTGTTTTCCTCATCTTCGCAACTGTTAAAGCCCTTGGACGATCACCACCACTGTACTCCAGCTTGATTATCCCGTCAACAAGGTATTCTGAGATTGTGTCCCTGCTCAGCCATTTCGAATCAGCAGGAAGCTCTGATATGAGGATTGATGTTGCGTTTATTTTTGAGACCAGGTGTATTATCTCTGCAATCGCTTTCCGGGTCATAATTTCGCCCCTTGGGACAAGTATGCTGTCCTTTCCCTGGAACCCATGCATCTGGAGCGTTGAGAGGTCAATCGCAAACTCTGCGAATACTCCGAATATGGAGATTGAATCGAGAACTACCCTCTGTGGTTTGAATTCATTCACCACTGCCTCTATCGTCTTGTTTGCCTTTGTGAGGGAGAACTCCGTTGTCGGGATGCTCTTTAATCTCAGAAGCCCTTTCTCCTCAAGCGGAGCCAGGTCCCAGCCCAATACCTTTGCCTGGAGTCTTATGCTCTCCTCTGATTCCTCGAATGATATGTATAGGCCCTTCTCATTGTCAACAGTGGCTCCATAATAGAGGGATTGGATGGCGAATATTGTCTTCCCTGCACCTGCAGAACCGGTGAGCAAAACAATCGAGTGTTTTGGTATTCCTCCGTCCACAAGCTCATCGAATCCAGGGATATGCGTCTTTATTCTATCAATCATGCGAACACCAAATGTAGTGGGATAAACAACGTTAAAAATATATGTTCCATATAGTAATTTGATGAGAGAATACCATTCAAGAGCACTGATAGGCGTTCTTCTTATCCTGGTCTCTCTTTCCTATGCCCAACCTGTTCCTGATTATGATGCTATTCTCTTGCATGTGGCGGGTCAATCCTCAGTAAATTGTGTGATGGAGGGAGAGAACGCGATTTGTTGTGACGGAGGCATTTGTTGCTATTATATGAGTGGAGAGCTGACTCAATGCTGTGATGACGCGATTAATGTTTGCTGTTTTCCAGATGGAACTTGCTGTGACTTCAGCTCTGGTGGGCCTGTTTGCTGCCATGTGGGGGTTGGCGCTTCTTGCTGGATGTATGATGAATGCTGCGGTTCGGATTTAACTTGTGTAGATGGAACTTGCTGTATTATCGATGGGGAAGAATGCGATATCAACGGTCCGAGTACTCAGTGCTGTAATGGAATATGCAGTACTGATGGGATTTGTGAAACACCAGAAAGGGGTTGTGGGGAGGTTGGGGAGGACTGTAGTTCTCGAAATTGTTGCGAAGGGTTAACCTGTGAGACTGAAACAAACACTTGTTGTGCTACACTTGGGGGGGACTGCAACACTACTGATGATTGTTGTGGAGCGAACACATGTGATGGAGGTACATGCAATTTCCCTGAAGGATGCACCGAGATAGGGCAGGCGTGCTCATTAGATGACGAATGCTGCTCCGGGAATTGTGAGAACGATGTGTGCGCAATTTCACTTGTTCCAACGTGCACCGAGGATGCTGGTTTCTGCAATTTTGATGAGGATTGCTGTTCCAACAACTGCCTCAATTCTGTGTGCTCCCTTCCGGATAGTTCAACTGACTGTAAGTCATACGGGAGCGCATGCACAGAGCATTCGGACTGCTGTTCATGGAACTGCGTAAACTCGAAATGCGGGCAGGCCATGGGATGCACTCCTGTTGGCCAGGAATGCCTGTCCGGGCTTGAATGCTGCTCAGGGTTGTGCAAGGAGCTTGTGTGCTCAACTGGGAAGACCTGTAAATACCTGAGTGAGGAATGCTCATCAGATGAAGAATGCTGCTCCGGGAAGTGCACGGAATCTGTTTGTTCGTTGGAGGTTGAGACGTGCGTTGGGATGGGCATTGGCTGCGTGCACGATGTCGATTGCTGCGAAGGGAACTGCATAAATAACGTGTGTACCACTGACTGCAAAATCAATGGGGCTGACTGCGCTTCTCCTGCTGAGTGCTGCTCCGGGAGCTGCAAGAATTACATCTGCGCACCGCCATTGGAATGCAGGGAGAGTGGGGATGGATGCAGCTATACTTACGAATGCTGTTCTGGGATGCTGTGCACGAACCACAAGTGCAAAGTTCCGCAGGAATGCAACTCAATTGGTGAGGGATGCTATCTTGACGCGGAGTGTTGCTCTGGGAGGTGCAAGGGGGGAATCTGCTCTGAATATGTGAAGATTGTTTCGATCAAGATTAAGGGGGACACATCGTTCGCTGTTGGAGGTAAGGGGGTCCTCAAGGCATGCGCCAGATACGAAACAGGAGAGGAGGAAGAGATCCCAGTTGCCTGGAGCCTTGATGGGATGATTGGGGAATTGAGCTCTGGTGAGGGGAAGGACGTCATATTCTCCGCGAGCATGGGGGGCGGGGGCGTGGTGAGGATTAATTACAGGGATGAGAAGAAAACATTTACGAACATCCTTCCGATATCAGTGAAAGCAATTGTAACGAGGATTGACATATTTAGTAAGAAGATTGTGCTGTACCATGGAGAGGCAGTTCATTTCGCAGTGAGGGGCTATGATAGTTATGGAAATATGATTGGCATAGACCCAGGGGATGTTATTTGGGGGGCTGATTCTGGAATCATTGATGGGAACGGAAATTTTGTCGCTCCTGAAGAGGACACCAATGTAACAGTCACTGCAGCATATGGCGATTTCACAGCAAGGACGAAGTTGCAGGTGATACCGGTATCTGGGAGTGGTGAAGAGGAATCTGTGGGGCTTGATGCATTGATAGCTGCACTCATAGGGAAGGAGATGGATAAGGTATATGCGATCATCGGTCAGCTCGTGCTGGCGATATTGGCTGGCTTGCTCGTGCTGTTCCTCCTCATCTATGCTGCTAAGAAAGTGAAGGACAGAATGGCGAGGAAGTTTGAGCTTCCAGACATACCTCCAGGTTGTTCTGTAATTATAGAGGCCCCGCTTGAGAGCGCTGCTGAGAGGAGCGTGTACCGCATCCTGAATGAAGAGATTGAGAAGGAGGGGGGGAAGGCAGTTGTGCTCTCCCTGAAACCAGAGGAGACATTGGCCACGCTGGATAAGAACCTCAGGAGGGTGGACAACGTGAGGGTCATCGGAGTTGACGCGAACCTCACAAAGGTCGGGATAAGGCTCTCGGAACTCATCGAGAGCGAGAAACCAACGGTGGTCTATTTCCCGTTCTTCTCAAAAGCAGTGCTGATGGAGGAAGTTGATGCGGTGGCGGATTTCATAGAGTTCAATGTCCTGAAACTTGTAACTGGCAAGATAATAGGCATCTTCCCTGTGGAGCTGAATGAGAAGCTCACATCGGAGTTCCTATCGAAGCTTGAGGTTGGTGTGGATATGGTGATAGAACACCGGGTGACTGATAAAGAGTACGCTAGGGTGAAGCAATGGAAAGAAGGCGGTTTTGGGAAGGAGTGGCTCCCCTTCAGATGACATCCATTTTTGGGGAAACCGGCTGGAGATAGCTTTTTTAATCACTTGGAATAATATAACTTTTTCTCACTGGGTCATACTCTGAGAAAAGAGGTGTATGTATGTCAAACGATAGGGACCTTTGGAAAGAAACGCTTGCTAGGCTGAACAATGTCAAGAACTACTTGGAAATAAGCAAGGGGATGTATGAGTATTTGAGTCACCCCCAGAGGGTCATCACCGTCTCACTGCCTGTTGAGATGGAGAATGGGGAATATCGTGTTTTTACTGGTTATAGGTCCCAGTACTGTGATGTGAGGGGACCGTTCAAGGGTGGGATTAGGTATCACACGGGGGTCACGCGTCATGAAGTCGTTGCGCTCTCCGCAATGATGACGTGGAAATGCGCTGTTGTGAACATTCCTTTCGGTGGTGCAAAAGGAGGAGTTAACGTAAACGTTAACACTAAGACGAAAAGAGAGCTCAAGCGCATAACTAGGATGTATACCCTATCGCTGATGGCAGATATCGGACCTGAGAGGGATATCCCTGCCCCGGATATTAACACAAACGCAGAAACGATGGCGTGGATGATGGATACGTACAGCAAGGCAAAAGGATACAATGTACCTGCGATCGTAACTGGGAAACCGATAAGCCTTGGAGGTTCTCAGGGAAGAAAAGAGGCGACTGGGAACGGGCTTGTTATGGCAACAATGAACGCAATGAGCCATCTAAAGATGGACCCGAAGAAATGCAAAGTTGCGATACAGGGGTTTGGGAATGTCGGTATGCACGCAGCGATGTTTTATGATGAGAGGGGGTGTAAGGTAGTGGGTGTTACTGATTCTCAGGGGGGAGTGTATAAACAGGATGGATTGAACGTCAAGGCATTGCTTGAATTCAGCAAGAACAACGGTAGTATCAAGAAATACGAGGAGAAAGGGGCAAGCGAGATAGAGAATAAGGATGTGTTCGGGCTTGATGTCGATGTGCTCGCGCCGTGTGCTATTGAGAATGTGATAACCAAAGACAACGCGGAATGCATAAAGGCAAAGATAATCGCGGAGGGGGCAAATGGCCCTGTGACCGCGGATGCAGACCAGATACTCTGTGATAAGGATATCTTCGTGCTCCCAGACATATTGGCAAACTCAGGCGGGGTTACAGTCTCATATTTCGAGTGGGTTCAGGGACTCCAGCAGCATTACTGGACAAGGGAGGAGGTAGACCAGAAGCTCCAGAGAATCATGACTGAAGGGTTCAAGAACACATTGGAATACTCCAAGAAACATAAAACGGATATGAGGACTGCCGCATTTATACTCGCGGTGGATAGAGTGATGACTGCAACGAGGGATAAGGGAATCTATTTCTAGAGTGTTAACCGGGCTCTCGGGCCCGGTGCTTTTGTCTTACTGGCTGTGTTGGGTAGAGATAGTACTAGAGCTTTCGAAAAATTGATGGGCGCGGGGTGGGACAATAAGACGTGGGAGGTGAATTATGGCCGAACCACCCGTTGCCCAACAAATAAGATAGGTCGCCTTGCTTATGCAAGCATCAATTTGTATTGGGCAGAACGTAGTATACTCTGCGTCCTACTTGTTCCTTTTCGAGAATTCCCCTCTCGAAAAGCTTATTCATCCGTGCACTTGCAGCGTTTGTTCCCTTGTAATTCAATGCCGCACGAACTTCCTTGGCGCATACGCGCCCTTTCTCCCTTATAATCTGAACTATTCGCTCATCCGCCTCCGGAAGCATTGGAAATGGGAGCGATCTTGGGGTCCTTTGGGAAACCCGTGAGCCAGTTTCAATACTGGCTATTCGCTCCTCGAGTACATCCAACCTCGCCAAGACATTTTTGAGCAGTCTGTTCGAATTCTCCCTTTCCACCATCACTGAGTAGAACAGGGATCCCAGAACAACCGGGTCCTTGAATTTGAGCAGCTGCCTCTTGAGTTCATCTGTAACCACTGCCTGCTCGGTGCCATGTTGGAAAGATTTATATAATGCCTCTTCCTCATTCTTTTGTGTCATGACGAGCACCCAGTAGTGTCATGACATTATCATGATATGTTTATAAACGTTTCGGTAAATCGTCGTAGAATAGACATCTCATACGTTTTCTCTGGGGCGATAAGGTGCTAGGATGGAATACTCGGTGGCTAAAGCAAGTGAAGAACTCCATAGTGCATTCGATAAGAGGAATATCAAAGCCCTTAGAAAGATAAGTAACAGATGCTCTGAATCGATGGCAATAGAACCGGATAAGGGGATGTTTTCCCTAAGCATCATCTCATACGCCCTAGGAAAGATATTGGGAAAACCCCGTTACTGGAGAGATGAAACACGGATAGAGCTGACATCTTTTGTTGAAAAGAAGCTCCGTGAATGTAGGGATAGGATAAATGCAGGGGATGAGGAGGGGTTCTCCCGTGGCTGTTCTGAAATAATAGACTATCTAGAGGAGTTCGATGTAAAGAAAAGACGTTATGTGCGTGGGCTGTTTGATAAAGCAAAACTCAAGATGGCAGCGAGGATGTATGCGCAGGGGCTGTCGCTTTCATATGTCATCTCAGTAACCGGGTCGGATACTAATGAGGTGCTCGATTACATAGGTAAAACGTTGATGTTCGATAGGGTTGGAAGAACGAAAGGCATTAAGGAGAGGTTGATTGATGCAGAAAAAATTTTCGGATAAGTCGATAATCTGTGATGCCAGTTCACTGATATCCATAACTGAATCGTGCCTATTTGGAGTGATTGACAACCTAAATGACTCATTTGACGGGAACTTTGTCATCTCACCAAAAGTTAAGTATGAGTGCATAGACAATCCAATCAAAATGAAATCCCATGCCCTGACTGCAGTGAGGCTGAAATCAGCCCTCCAGACAGGAAGGTTATGTCTGGCCCCAAAAGTTGATGAAACGGAAATGGTGCGTATAGCGGGTATAGCAAACAAGATCTATCGCATAGGGAGGAAGTCACTCAGGATAATCCACTTGGGAGAGGCAGACATGATAGCCACAGCAAGGGATGTGGGAACCAGGAACATACTCATAGATGAGAGGACTACTAGAATGTTGGTGGAGGACCCAGAAAAACTTAAGAAACACATGGAACGCGAGTTCAGAAAAAAGATTGAGATTAATGAGGAATACCTGAAAAGGTTTCAGGATATGACTGGGGATTTGGTTATTATAAGGAGCAGCGAGCTCGTCATGGTTGCCCATCAGAGAGGCTATTTCAAAAGATTCGGGGAATTGGAAAAGAAAGCCGTTGAATCGGCACTCTATGGGCTTAAATTCAATGGGTGTGGCATCTCTTTCTCCGAGATAGACGAATTCTGCAATATGATGGAGTAAGTGATACCTATGGGAACGGGGAATGTTTCTAAGGGGAAGAAGGATTTTGTTGAGATATTCATAGATGATAGGGAGACTCCCGAGCTCGCCGATGATCTTAAGGAGCTTGGGGCAAGGACTGTTGTGAGAAGGCTGGATGTTGGGGATGCCATACTCTCTGAAAGGGTTGTCGCGGAAAGGAAAACAAGGTCTGATTTCGAGCAGTCGATTATAGATGGAAGGTTATTCCAACAGGCAACGAGGATGGCGGAACAGTTTGAACGGGCGATATTGATTGTTGAAGGGGAGAGTTTTGAGGAACGGGTAAAGAGGGGGGCCCTTCTGGGGGCGATAGCATCACTCATGGTGGACCATGGAATTCCCGTGATGTTCACTCGAAGCCTTGAGGGAACTGCCGAATTCCTCTTTGCTGTTGCAAGAAGAGAGCAGCTAATGGAGAAACATGATGTGCGGCTGTTGGGAACGAAGAAGGCGCGCACCCTGTCTGAACAACAGCAACTCATCATCGAGTGCCTACCTGGTGTTGGACCGAAAAGGGCAAAGGAGCTTCTCAGATATTTCTATAGTGTGGAGAATATAATGAATGCAACTGAAACTGAGCTCCTTGAGATTGGGGGGATGGGTAAAAAACGGATGAGTGATATCAGGAAGGTCGTGAAATCTGCATATAAGGGGGATGCTGATGGTTAGGGCAGTTGGGATGTTCTCTGGGGGGCTTGACAGCTCCCTTGCAATAAAGATTATTCAGGAGCAGGGGATAGAGGTTATCGGCCTCCATTTCGAATCCCCGTTCTGCTCGTGTGGAGAGAGTGGATGCTTGGTGAAGATAGCTGCAAAGGAGCTTGAGATGAAGCTCATGCTAGTTGATGAAGGTATGGAGTTTATACGCATGATAAGGAAACCGAAGCATGGGTATGGGAGCGCTATTAACCCGTGTATAGACTGCAGGATACATAGGCTTAGGAAAGCCAAGAGGATTGCGAAGAAATTGGGTGCGTCATTCATATTTACTGGAGAGGTTCTTGGGCAGAGACCGATGTCGCAGCATATGAGGTCGTTGAGATTAATTGAGAAGGAAGCCGGACTTGTGGGGAAACTGTTGAGGCCACTCTCTGCAAAAGTGCTATCAAAAACAGAAGCAGAGAAGAACGGGCTTGTGGATAGGGAGAAACTCCTAGGGATTCATGGGAGAAGAAGAATTATCCAGATGGAACTCGCCAAGAGATATGGGCTCAATCATTACCAATCACCCGGGGGTGGATGCCCACTCACTGAAAAGGCATTTGCAAAGAAACTAAGAGACCTGTTCAAACACCGGAAGAGGCTCTCCATGAATGAGGTCCTCCTATTGAAGTATGGAAGGCATTTCAGGATTGGGAAGAACAAGGTGATAGTTGGCAGGAATAAACGCGATAATGAAGTACTCTTGCTTTTGAAGGGAAAGTGGGATTACGCTTTCGAAGTTCCGGATATAGGAAGCCCAATAACGATACTCCGGGGTCCGAAAGGAATGAACATCATATGGGCTGCCGCCTCGTTAACTGCCAGATATTCTGACTCGAAGGACGAGAATGTTCGGGTTGATTATTGGAGAACAAAGAAGAGAAGTGATATCACCGTGAGCCCTGCGGCCAAGAGATTCTGTGATGAGTATATGCTCACAACAGGATGAGTGCCATGTTGAGCAGAAACTGTAGTTTGGCGTTTTTGCTGTTGCTTTCCCTGTCTCTCCTACAGGGGTGTCTAGGCGGGAGAGACATAGAACCTGGAACTAGCAATAACACAGAGATAATTGTCCTTGAATCAGAAGGAATCATCCGCCAGAAACAATGCCAGGAAAGAGGATTGGTGGATACGATGCTTGTTCTGGAGTCGCGGGACTGCCCGGCATGTGGTGAGGCGAAGCCAATCCTGAAAGAGGTTGAAGAGGAGCATGGGGTCGCGTTCGAGTACATCGACCTTGCGGATGAGGGGGTTTTAGCAATGGAAGGATATGGAGTCTATGCAATGTATACCCCAACAGTTATCATCAATTGCCGTATCCTTATTGGAGTGCATTCAAAAGAAGATTATTCTGCCGCCCTAGAGGAAGATGTCAGTTGAATGGCAAAGAACTTAAACAGTATAGTGCCCTTTGTTTATGGTTTCTTCAACTCAGCGCCCCATCCCTTGGTGTGTGTGGCTCATGATATTCCCTGCACCATTCATTGTTTTCGGAGTAGAGGAATTGAGGAAGTACCTTGTGAGGAGGGGAGTGCGTGCCTTGAGTGTGTAGCTGTGAATTGGAGAAACAAGAAAGGTTTAATTATTTGATGTGGAAGTTAGTTTGAGGTGAATGGATTGAGAATAGGGTATATCCCTTTACTTTTTGGAATGCTTTTTCTGTTTGGATGTACTGCCCAAAGCAGCACCGAACAGGTAAAGATAATCGGTTCGGATACTATGGTGATACTTGGACAGGCGTGGGCTGAGAAGTACATGGAATTGAATCCTGACAAGAGTGTTTCCATCACAGGCGGAGGCTCTGGTGTGGGTATAGCTGCCCTCATAGAGGGCAATGTGGATATAGCGCAGGCATCAAGGGAGATGAAGAGCTCTGAAATAGAGAATGCTGAGGCGAATGGCATCGTGCCTGTGGAAACTATTGTCGCATATGATGGGATTGCAATAATAGTGAACCCGAGCAACCGAATAGAGCAACTCACCATTGGACAGGTTGGAGCGATTTTCAAGGGCAGAATAAGGAACTGGAAGGATGTTGGCGGAAATGATGGGGAGATAGGCATCTATTCCAGAGAATCCTCTTCCGGGACGTATGAGTTCATGAAGGACCATGTGCTTAAGAAAGATGATTATGCGTCTGATGCAAAGTACTCCTCAGGCAATGCCGCGATAGTTGAGTCCATATCGCAG
>JBDRKD010000024.1:0-11242 GCA_043814255.1 Microcaldota archaeon | reverse complement strand
ACCATTTACTGGGAAATCTGGTGGCTTAGGCCTGCGTGGGTTCGAGCTTTTTCTTTCTTGGAAGAAAGACTTCGGAAAAAGAAAGAACCTTCAAAAAGAACGAAAAAGCTGCCCAAAAATCCCTCCCCCTGCATTCTTTCCTGGTCTCAAATCACTAGGGATTCGGCATGAAAATGCCTATAGTGAATAAGCGCAGGATAAGCGCTCAACCAACAACCCTTTTTGCAACAGCAAGAACTCCAAGTAAGCCAAGGAGTAAGCCAATTCCTATCCCACCAACAATCGCAAGGCTTGCCAGTGCGGTTTCAATGTTCAAGACATTTAGGATAATGCCAGCTATGACCAAAACCGGAACTATCCCCACACCCGTAAGTCCTAGTCCGAAGATTTTCTGTACCATTCTTTCACCTCCATCATTTTTTGCCCCATAAATCTTATATTACTTTTGTTTTTACTTTTTTTTAAAAGTTATTAAGAAAGTAAAGTTTATAAACCACCGCTTCGTAATGATAAACGATGGAGGACAGAATAACCAAGCTCGTTACTGAGTCCAAGGCCCTCAACTCGAAGATTTTTTCCCTCCCAAGATTATTGGTTCTCTTGTCTCTTGAGAAATTGGACCAGGATGGGGCAACCTACAGGGAACTTAAGGCAGGTTTGGAGCTTGATGATGGAGTTTTATACTCTAACCTAAACGCATTGAAAAACATGGGGTATCTCACAGAAAATGAGATCAGATTGGAAAAAAAGAAAATGGCCTCTTTTGCGATTACTTCGGAAGGAAAGGAGGCTCTTTTAGCAGCCAGGGGTTGGCTTGGGAAATGGCTTAGAGGTGGTAAAAATGAATAGGCTCGATAAGTTGGTTGCATATCTAAAAGAGTTCGGTTTGAGACCCAAACCCAAGGTAGAAAACTTCGAACATAAGATTGTTATCCAGAAAACAGTCTGTTTGCTTGAGTTGATGGGCGCAAAGATGGACTATAGGTATTCGCTTTATATCCGAGGGCCATATTCCCCTGAGTTGACTAGGGAATTATACTCAAACAAGGAGAGGATTGAGAATTTGAAAACAGATTACTCCCTATCCCGGAAAGAAATGAAAAAAATTGAGAAGATCAGGGAACACAGCGAACGCCTTAACCCGACATTATTGGAGATTATGGCAACCTATTCATTTCTCACCAAAGAGCTTCGCATGAGTAGCAAAGACGCAATCATAAAGCTAAAAAAACTCAAGCCGTTCTTTTCGGAGTCGCGGATAGCCGTGGGCATTTCAAGGTCAAAGCTTCTTTTCCCACCTTCGGAGGGAGAAGTCAAACGGATGAAGGCAGAATTCAAGGCCTGGGAGGACGCCAGCGACTCGGACACCAATTACTGAGAGTGACGCGATGAACTATCCCCCGAAAGTGGAAATATGGCGAGTTGACTTAGGTGGCGGCAAGGGCCATGAGCAGGAAAGGGAGAGACCGGCGGCCGTTTGGAAACACCTCGACCACATAAAAATTGCGATAGTTATCCCGTTCACCAAGAACCTTGAAACGGAAAAACTGCCATATACGTATCTTGTCACACCCGCCCACAAAAACGGACTTGAAGAAGAAAGCGTAGCTCTGATTTTTCAGATACGGGCCGTAGGCAAGAGAAGGCTCACAAAGAAGATTGGGGAACTAGGCGAACATGACATTAAGCCAATAGGCGACATTCTCAGGGACCTGCTGAAGCTTTAACTCATATCCTCTCTGCGTACCACATATAAATCGGGAGGCATTAGCTGCGCAAAAACACAAGAGTTGAGGCTCAGTTTTTTAGAAAAACAAAGAATCAGCTGCGCAAAATTGTTTATAAATGACCGCGCAGCTAAGGTATTTGACGCCCTAAAACCAAGGCTTTAGAAGCAATCGATAATCTTGAGTCTGACGTCCTCCCCGTTTCCCCTGATTTTGCTGATTTTCGAGGCAACATCCTTCTCAACGATGAGTTTAAGCCAAGATGCGAAGTCGTTGCCGTTTGCGTGGTGGAGCACGCTCTCAAGAGGGACGCTCTTCACCATTTTGACGAATTCGTCGACGTTCTTTGCCTTGCCGACCTGCCTTCCGTCAGGAGTCCTGAAGACGAACTCTTGACCTGGCTTGCAGTTGACTTTCTTCTTCCCGGAGACAGCAGCCGTAGATGAACCACTATCGAACTTCCTGTGAAGTCGCATACTCACACCCCCACGATATAGCTTACGAAAAAGCAAATATGAAACGGAGGGAGATTTTATAAATGGCAGGGTTGAGTCATTACTCGAATTTTGGTTACTCTGAAGTGAACAGTTTGACGACATGATCTGAAGAGGTCTCTTTTCGGAGGAAATAATGTATCTTCCAATGGTTGGATCATCCCTTTGTTTTCGCCAATTCCAGCGTGGGCATGCTTGGTGTATCCTGCTTTTCCAAAAGCTTCTTAGCCTCGAAAACTACCAGGAGCATAGAGGAAACGCCCAGAACGAGCGCCCAGTCTGCAAGCGAGAGCGGAGTGGTTTTCATCATCTCATTCATAAATGGCAAGTATATTGCTCCGAGTTGCAGCAAGATGGACACGAGAATCGCGCCCGCGAGATAGCGGTTTGAGAGAACCCCAATCTTGAACAGACTGAGCCTAGACCTCACGTTGAGCGCGTTGAAAAGCTGGAACATCACGAGTGTCGTAAACGTAATCGTGCGCGCGTGCGCCAAATCCCCGTTCTGGTATTGCTGCAGGAAGACCAGGAACGTTCCGAGAGCCATAACTCCCGCGCTGAGAGTTATGAAAAGCGCCATGTCTGCAGTTATCATGCGCTCGTCCGGTCTTCTTGGCTTTCGGCGCATCAGCCCCCTCTCCTTCGGCTCCATTGCAAGTGTTACATCGCAGACACCATCAGTGACGAGGTTCACCCAGAGGATATGGATTGGCAGTAGCGCAAGCGGTAGCGCCTCCGGGAGAAAGAAGCTAGATAGGAGAATCATCAGCAGAAACAAGACTTCCCCTATGTTTGTCCCCAGGAGATAGCTTACGACCTTCTGGATGTTGAGGTAGACGCCCCGCCCCTCCTCCACAGCGGCGACAATGGTGGAGAAATTATCATCTGCAAGAACCATGTCGCTCGATTCCTTTGTTACCTCGGTTCCGCTTATTCCCATGGCGATTCCTATATCTGCCTTTTTTATCGCCAAGGCGTCATTCACTCCGTCCCCTGTCATCGCTACCACATGGCCCTTTCTTTTAAGCGTTTCAACTACTCTCATCTTGTGCTCGGAAGAGGTCCGGGCGTAAATCCTGACTTCGTCCACGATTTTGTCAAACTCCTCGTCAGAGAGCTTGTCCAGCTCTGCTCCAGTCAGGACCATCGAATCGTCTTTAAGAATCCCCATCTCCTTTCCAATTCCCATCGCAGTCAGCTTGTGGTCGCCCGTTATCATCACGACCCTTATACCTGATGTCCTGCAAGCGTGAACCGCCTTCTTCGCCTCTTCCCTCGGAGGGTCAATCATCCCCGCAAGCCCCACGAAAACCATCCCCTCCAACTCTGACTCGGAAGCTGCCTTAACCTCCTTCTGCGCAAAACCGAGAACGCGCAGCGCCCGGCTCGCCATCTCCTGGTTTGCCCCGAGAATCTCCTCTCGCTCTTTTTCGCTGAGTTTGACAACCTTGCCGTTTGAAACTTTATGGCTGCACATCGCAAGAACGTTTTCTGGGGCGCCCTTTGCGTTAGCAGTCAACCCACCGTCTGATTTATTGAAGGTCGCCATGAACTTCTTCCCTGGGTCGAACTGGACTTCCCCCGTGCGAGGATAGTTGTTCTTGAGTTCTTCGATTTCGAACTCTGCTTTTTTTGCGGCTACAAGCAATGCCCCTTCAGTAGGATCGCCTATGACGCCGATCCTCCCATCCTTCTCCTCTAAGCCAGAGTCATTGCAAAGGACTGCTATTCTCATTAGCTCCGAGAGGCCAGGGTCCTTAAGGGGGACCACGGAGTTTCCTCCAAAACTGAACTCGCCAAAAATATCGTATCCCCCCCCGCTTACGTCTATCATCCTGCCTTCCGAGTAAATCTGCTTGACCGTCATCTCGTTCTTCGTCAACGTCCCGGTCTTGTCCGTGCATATGACTGTAACGCAGCCGAGGGTTTCAACTGCAGTGAGCTTTCTCACTATTCCGTTCCTAGCTGCCATCGTTCCGACGCCGACTGCAAGCACAACAGTCACGACAATGGGCAGTCCCTCAGGTATGAAGGAAACCGCCTGCACCACGACCAGATGCAGCGTGTCTTCGATGCCAAAGCCCGCGACATAGTGCCCCACCACCAGGACGAATAATCCCCCAACAACGGCTCCCTTTCCCAAAAGCTTCATGAAGTCCGAGAGCCGCTTCTGGAGGGGCGTTTCGGTCTCGCGTGTCTCCTGCAGCATCCCGGCAACCATGCCTATCTCAGTCTCCATTCCAGTTCCGACAACAACTGCACGCCCCCTGCCCGCAGTGATTATGGTGTCCTTGTAGACCATGTTTTTCCTGTCGGCCACCACCCCCTGTTCTGGGAAAACGCCCGTGAACTTGTTCGAAGGAACGGATTCGCCCGTCAAAACAGACTCGTCAACCGCGAGGTTGACTGCTTCGAACAGCCGCGCGTCGCCTGGCACGCGGTCACCGACTGCCAGGAGTATAATGTCTCCCGGTACGAGGTCCCTTGCGAATATTTTCTCCTGCTTCCCGCCACGCAGGACCCTTGCGCTTGTCGCGGACATCTTCTTGAGTGCTTCGAGCGACTTCTCTGCTCTGTATTCTTGATATGTGCCTATCGCGGCGTTCACAAGCAGGACTGCACCTATCACCGCAACGTCCAAGTACTCCTCCATGATGAAGGACAGCCCTGCGGCTATGAAAAGCGCGGCTACCACGAGACTCTTGAACTGGTTTGCGAACAGCCCCAGGACCGTAATCCTCTTTTTTTCCTCAAGCTCGTTAGGTCCGTAGCGCTTTTGCCTTTCCAGCGCCTCCTCGTCACTAAGCCCGGTTTTTGCAGAGGTGGAAAGGGTTGACTCAACCTCGTCCTCAGTTATGCCGTGCCATGGCTTCTGCATAAAAACATAATTCTAAAGACGGACACGTTTAAAAGGCATTTGACAGCCAAATGGAAAAATGCTGGTGCCCACGTGGTCTTGAAGCGTTTGCCATCAGACTCAAGCTTCCCCCTTGCCTTGTTCACCATACCAACCGACAAGCGATGCCGAATCATCCCCCATGTATTTATATAAACAGCAGACGTTGGTTATCCATGGACAATAAAGTGTTCCTTATACTGTCATTGATTACCCTGTCTGGATTTTTTCTTTTTGGGTGCACTGAAGAGTCCCCTCTTATTGCGGATGATACCGGCGCCACAAGCGAAGGGATAAACAGCGTTGTCGGGGCAAACAACAGATTCGCCCTAGACCTCTACTCAAATCTCAGAAACAAAGAGGACGGCAACGTGTTCTTTTCGCCATACAGCATCTCCACAGCATTCGCAATAACCTATGAGGGCGCGCGAGGCAAAACTGCAGATGAGATTCACTCAACATTCTACCTCCCGTCTGATGATGGCATCCGCAGGCCGGCATTCGCAAGCATATATAACAAGCTAAACAAGCAGGGCAAAGAATATGAGCTTTACACCGCCAATGCCCTGTGGGTCGAGAAGACATATGTGCTCCTGCCAGAATACACCGACGTCACACTACGCCACTATGCTGCAAACGTAACAAACGTTGACTTCATATCAGACCTTGAGAATTCGCGCATCGCCATAAACAACTGGGTTGAGCGCCAAACAAAAGATAAGGTAAAAGATCTAATCAGGCCCGGAGACATGGACGAGTTAACCCGCCTTGTCATAACGAATGCAATATACTTCAAAGGCACCTGGCTCAGGGAATTTGACAAGCAGAACACAAAGGAAGATTACTTTGCGATTACGCCGGAAGAAAAAGTCAAGGTCCAGATGATGAAACTCGCAGAGCCGGAAATGTTCAACTATGTTGAAACAGAAGAACTCCGGGCAATCGAACTGCCATACGATGGCGATGAATTGTCGATGCTTGTCATTCTTCCAAAAGATAACAACCTGGATGCAATAGAGGCTTCATTCACTGCCGAGAGATTAGCGGGAATTAGGGAAAGCCTGGGGCAGGAGGAAGTTCTAGTGCACTTTCCGAAATTCAAACTCAAAAAAAGATATTCATTGCTCAGTAATCTTGGCGAGATGGGGATGCCCACAGCGTTCTCTATGGCAGCAGATTTCTCAGGTATGGACGGCACAAAGGATCTGTTCATAACCAACGTTCTCCACCAGGCATTTGTCGAGGTGAACGAGGAAGGGACTGAGGCAGCTGCAGCGACTGCTGTTGTTGAAAGCCTTAAAAGCGCCGCCCCCGCAAGTTACAAGACTTTTAAGGCAGACCATCCATTCATATTCTTGATACAGGAAAATGAGAGTGGAAACATCCTATTCTTGGGGCGGATTACAAACCCCAACCAATGATTCAGTTCCCCCCATCGGAGGTATTACAATGAAACAACTGTTCGCACTGGCAATCGCGTTCCTGCTTCTCGGTTGCGCATCCCAGAACACATCGGAGAAACAAATCACTGGAGAGCCCACCCTGAATGCAACTGAACCGCTGCCCGAACCAGCCGGGAATGTTTCCGTAAAGGCGGAGAAGGGCGACGCAGTAGCTGTTGATTACCTTGGAACACTTGAGGATGGAACAGTTTTCGATACATCAATCAAGGAAGAGGCAATCAAGGCGAACCTGCCTCTCCGCCCTTCCTATTCTCCATTGGAATTTACTGTTGGCGCAGGTCAGATGATCAAGGGATTCGATGCAGCAGTTGTGGGCATGGCAGTCGGGGAAGAGAAAACAGTCAGGCTCGAACCTGATGACGCATATGGCGAGAGGCGGGAGGATCTAGTAATCTCTGCCCCGCGTTCAAACGCCCCGGAAGATATCCAGATAGGTTCACAAGTCACTGCTGGCAATGGCATGCCTGGAACAGTTATAGCGATGGACAATGAAACTGTTACAGTTGATTTCAACCACAATCTTGCGGGAGAGGTCCTGAATTTCAAGATAATCATGAGGAAGATAAGTAAGGGCGGTTGACTTGCCTTTAACTCCTTACCACTTAGGCCCTGCATTGTTCTTTGGGCTTCTGTTTTTTTCTTTCATCCATCTTCCGACATTCCTCATTGCCAATGTGATAATCGACCTCGAGCCTTTTCTGGTGTTGCTTTTTGGGTTGGACTATCCATTGCACGGGTTTTTCCATTTGTTTTTTGGTGGTTCAATAGTGGCGATAATTCTCTCTATGCTGATGGTCAGATTTGACAAACATACTAGGAGAATAATGTCTTTTTTTAGGCTAGAACAGAGGTACTCCGAAAAGTCTATTTGGCTTGCATCGTTCTCAGGAATCTACTTGCACATAATGCTTGATTCCCCATTATATGTTGACATAAAACCCATTTTTCCATTCATGTCAAATCCATTTTATGGGATGTTTTCGGCATTCGAAATATACAATTTCTGTCTGCTCTCATTCCTATTCGGAATATGCATTTATATCTATAAACTGTGGAAACAGAAGTAACTACTTTCTCAACCTCTTCTGAACCTTTTCACCTGCCAACTCCCTGAGGGCATCAGCGGCAATCCACCTGGCGGACTTTGAATCAATCTTCCTAATATCTTTCGCAGTCCTAATCGCCATCCTATTCAATTCCCGATTCCTTTTTCCAATCTGTCTCAGTGCCCAGTTCACGGCTTTCTTCACATAGTTCCTCTCATCAGTTGCCTCTCTTCTTATGATTGGAAAGAACTTCTCGAAGTCCCTATCAGTTGCTTTCTTATCGTGAACCGCCAAAGCTGCCATCATCGCGAAGGCAGCCCGTTTAACAAACTCTTCTTTTTCCGAACTCCATTCAAGTGCCTTTTGGTGGGCAAACTCAGTCTTATCAAAAAGGTTGCTGCAACAGAGGTCGCACACATCCCACGAATCGAAATCCCCCACCCACGCATCCAATTGTTTTTCAGTAACCTTTCCAGGTTCATCGATAAGACAAGCTAATATTCTTGCCTCGTGAATCTCCGATTTCCACAACTCCTTTGCGAGCAAGCGATTCTTCCCTATCTCTTTGGCGATGTCCCTAACAGCATACACCGAAACCCCATAAGCCCTCCCTGTATTTATCCCATACCTTGCCATCCCTTCTATGTTTTTCTTGCTGTAATATGTTTTGAGTTTTTTCAGAACCTCTTTGCAATCCATGTGCCCTCACCTAAATTTCTCTTCCAGAAAACATTCAATTGCCTTTGCAGCAACAGCGGCAGTTCTCTCCAGCCTATCTATTTTCATCCCGTAATTATCCTCCCGTTCCCCAGCACCCATAATCTCATACCACGTACGTTCCCCCAAGGAAGTCTCAACAACATCCATCCCGATGACATATTTCATGTTATCTGGGTGAGTTATCACGAATAAAACGTTTTCCCCCAATAACGTTTCTTGATGTTTGTGCTGATAGCCAGCATCCCGAACATATGCTGTGCAGATTGAGTGATCATATGGAACAACATACTATGGAAGAGATAATCTCCGAAGCAAAGCGTTTGACTGGTGGGAAAATCCAATGGCACTTTCATATGCTCGGAACTGATTGCATCTTCAATCAACATAAGGGAAAATTTACCATGATTCTTGAGAATGAAGAGAGTGGTGAAATCCAGTTCTCATTATCCGAAAAAAAGCCGCTCAAGGAAGCAAAAGAGCTTGCTGATATGTTGTATGGAAAAGGGTTTCTCGAAGAAAAGGGGGATGACGGGAATCAAGATTTTCTTCTATTATTCAAAAGGGCACAGGAGCTTACCAATAAGAAAATATCCTGGCACCATCACCACCTACACCCAAACTGCACGTTCAGCAAGCACAAGGGAAAACACTGCATAGTTCTTGAGGACCCGGTTACCTGCGAGACATTGACTGCAATCTACGAAAGGAAGCCAATATCTGATTTAGCAAAGATTGAAAAACTGTTTTACAGGGAACTCTAGTTTAAACTTCCGCCAGTATCACTGTGTAATTCTTTCCATAATGCTCTGCGCACTTAGGGCAAGTGGTATAGAAGAAATACATTTTTTTCAACTCTTTCTCCTTAGCTGATACGTACTCTTTCATTTCATTTGCCCATTTGCCGGCATTCCTGTAATCTCCTTCAAAAACCTTTGTTAGGAAAGTTCCGGATATCCTAACCATCTCCGCATCAGGTACTTCCTTACTGACTTCCACATATATGTCCGAACCCCAAAGCGACTTCTCATCCGAAAGCATGAGTGGTTCCTTGGAAAGGGCATCAGCTTCCTTAATCTTATTCACGTTCTTTACAATCACTCTCCCGAAATTAAGCGGTATGTGGAAGAAACTTCGAACATGGTCTTTGAGAAACAACCTGTCCTTAAAAACGACTTCTTTCTCATCCCATGGTTCTGGGTTGAACCTAGGACAACATCCAGTTTCAGAATTCTCATAAAGTTTATCCATCATCTCACCCCATCCTGTTTAGATATGCAAATTTTTCAAAACACAGTCGTTCAGGCCGTGTCTTCTCGTTCTCAACCTGTTGTTCCGAAAGCCCTTCAAGACCTTCATGTTTCTTTCCAACAATTAAGAGCGTTATCACTTCAAATTCTCCAGGTACCCCAAGCACTACCCTGACCTTCTTTGGGCTATAACCCGCAATCGGGTGTGCGACGAGTCCGAGCTCCGTTGCCTTGAGCAACAGGAATCCCGTCGCCATTCCGATATCGAATTGGTAATAAGTTCTCTCCCCAATGACACAATCGTCCTCTTTCTTCCCAATAACAGCAATTATCATCGAACCCTTTCTTGCCCATTCATTTCCTTTGGAAAGTGTTTCGCGTATCTTCCCCAACATCTCCGCATCATAAATAAAAACGAATCTCCACGGCTGGTTATTGTAACATGAGGGGGCCAGACTCGCGGCAGAAGCCAGTTCCCGCACAAGCTCATTAGTTATCTCCGCTGGCTCAAGCGAACGGTATGATCTCCTTTCTTGAATTGTTTTTTCCAATTCCATAGGATCACCTTTTAAGAATGCTCTTGAAATATGGCCAATGCCACAGTATGTGGAACATGGCGATTAGTGTCATCGCTATCCCGGCTTCCACGTGCCAGAACAGCATGTTGAACGGCAGTGGGACAATCACCCCAAGGCTTATTCTTACGGCTAGCAAGAGCCCAAGTATGGAACCAACAAGGAATGTGATCAGGAGCAACACATTCCATATCTTCCTATGTGTCACCACGCCAATGACTTTTTTCCTTGAGAGGATAAAACTAATCGAATAAAACACCATAATTGCCACCGAAATCGGTATCACATAATATCTGCTGTCAATCACAAACTCTTTCGGAGCAATGGGGTTGGTAGGAACGTTTGTCTTTGGAGGGGACGCAGTTTCGTTGATAACTGGATCGCTAACCCTATCTTCCGGAGCTGACTGCGAATGGTTGCAGATACCATCTCCATCTGTGTCGATATAACGACCACACTCCCCAGGGTAGGTATCATTTACGCATTCATATGGACAGTCGTTCCACTGTGCCAACAAGGGTGGAATCAGGAACATAAACACAATCACAAAAATTCTTTTCATGGAAACGTCTCACTTAGTCTCATGCAGTATCCATTCCTCGTACTTCCCGTTAGCCTCAACGTCCAGTTTCATGATGCACGGTGTTTCGTAAGGGTGCATTCTCTCAACTTCTGCTCTTAATTTCTCCCAGTTCCCACTTCTGGTTTTTACTATTGAGACTATCTCCTCTGAGTTCTCTATAGTTCCTTTCCATCGGTAGATGCTCCTTATTGGGAAGAAATTAGCGCATGCGATAAGCCTATTTTCGAGCAGATGCGCGACAATCTTCTCGGCACTCTTCATGTTTTTATGTGTAATATATACTGCTATGAAGCCCATGAACCTATCTGTTGCACAATGCATTAAATGGTTATCTATTCGGGATAAACCTGGGCTGTAGACTTTTTCTTCTGGGCGCTTGCACAGTGTGGCCCGAGTCCAGCGCACAGGCACTGAGCAGTCCCCTCAGGTTTTTGCCCCGAGGCAAAAGGGCCACGGGTTTTGCCTCGAATCGGCTGCCACCTGTTACTGGT
>JBDRKD010000023.1:0-6005 GCA_043814255.1 Microcaldota archaeon | reverse complement strand
GATAGACAATTGCTTTTCCTGAAACAAAAGACTTACCGTGGTATCTTTTGTGTATGTGCTCCTTAAACCATCCCTCGTATTTAGAAACACCATGCAGTTTTTGGCCAAGCAAAAGCTCGCTTGTCTTTTCCAGTGCTCCGTCAACCGGTGCAGGATCCCAGGCTCGTTTTACCGCGGATTCTTTTGCGGATTCCCTGGCTTCTTTAGGGAGCCTCAGTTCGCTTCTTCCGACAAGCCCTATAAGCGAGGGAAGGCGCTTTTTGCAGCGAAGCTTATCAGAGATCTCGGACAGGAGCTTCTCTTTGAGCCGTAAGTACTTATCTGATGGAAGATGCAGGTTGCCTATGCTATGCCGACCCCCTTTCAGGTTAAAAGAGAACATGCATTCCTGGCAGTTGGACAGGTTGTGTGAATAGTAGCAGTCACTTGAGTTATCTCCCTTCCATAACTCTAAGCAGCGGTTGTTCTTGTGGCCCGCGTTAGTGACTTTCACAACGTACTTGCATTCAGCAATGGCTTCGCATCCGAACACGTTCTCGCAGTACTTTATTTCGTTGCTATGGGCCACATATTTCGAGTCGCTTACGAAACCAGACTCCAGAACGTAGAAGGAATCTATTACGCTGGAACTTCTGGAGACATATGATGAGTTGCCCAATATCTCGTTTCCAGCATAGTAGGCTCTTTCCCTCACTGCATCAAAAAGTGAGTCAATGTCCTTTATTGAATTTACGTTGAGAGGCTCGCGGCCCAGCATGTCCATAGTCTCCTCGAAAGAGGCGAATTTGGAGTTCTCTGCATATCCCCTGATGAAATATGTGACATCCTTACCGCTGATTATCGACTTCCTATGAATGAGTCCTCCAGTGTTCCCCCTAAGCCAAGCTGAGAAATCGGAGAGCGGGCCCACTTCCTGCTTGAGAAGGACCTTGCAAGTGCTACGCCACCTCTTGTCCAAAATGTCATTGGGGATGGCGGGGTCTTCCATAAAGTTAGATTTTGTTAAGTGTGTTATTAAACCATATCCTGCTCCTCGCATTTTTGAGTCCCGAGTTTTGAGCATCGGGTTCTGGGTCAGGTTTAGTAATAACCTGATCGGATAGTGGGCTGGTGTTCTGATTCTGAAGCAGCAGGGGTTTCTGAAAGAACTCGGAGTAAGGAAATTGAAGTTTAATCCAAGAGATTTAGCAAGCTTTTTAAAGAACTCTGATGATATCGTTAAATATGTTGGGCATAGGTGACAAGAAGAAAGAGGGCAAGAAATCCGGGAGTTCTAAGAGCAGGAAGTCAACTGTCGAGTATCTGCCTACTTATGTATCTACTTTTGACGAGCTCATAGAACGAAAGGGAATCGAGAGGGGCAACACAATCCTTCTGACAGGGGGCTGCGGGTCAGGGAAGAGCACATTCTGCATGCAGTCGTTATACAATGGCGCGTTGAAGGGGGAGAAGGGGGTGTACCTAACATTCGAGGAACCCGCCGAGAAGCTAAAACGGCACATGTGGCTCAACTTCGGTTGGGATATCGATGCCATGGAGAAAAAGGGGTTGATGGCCGTTATCTCGGTAAACCCATTCGAGTTGGCACGTTCTGTTGAAGCTGCATTGATGCGCCAGAGGGGGAAACTGCTCATCGAAATAGATGATATGAAAATGCCATTTATTCCAGATAGGGTAGTCATTGATTCCATAAGCGCCATTTCAGCTGCTTTTGTAAGCAACCCGGAGCATTATCGCGCTTATCTGAGGTACCTGTTCGAGAACCTCGAAAAGAATAACTCCATAACGTACGGGCTTGTAGAAACAGAACAGGAACCGACTGTTTACAGCCGACTTGGGATTGAGGAGTTCCTTGCGGATGGTGTTGTTATATTGTACCACATAAAGAAAGAGCAACACAGGGTTCGGGCAGTTGAGATATTGAAATTACGTTGCTCAAACCATGTGAAGAAGATGGTACCGTATAGGATTAATGAAGCGGGTATTCAAATATTCGAAAGCGAAGAAGTGTTCGTCTAGGTAGTACTATGAAGATTCTCTATCTACTGCTCTGTGCTGCCCTTTTACCCACGATTGCTTTCACCATAAGTGTGACTTGTGATAAAGAATCATACACCAAAGGAGAGAGCATCCATATAAGTGGTAAGGCGGTTGAAGATGGTGTTGTTGAGGTCACAATCTTCAATGGCCCTAGGAGAATTTATGTGGAATCAATGGATATAAAGAACAACACATTTTCAACCACATATGCGATACGGCATCTGGACCCACAGGGCGAATGGAACATTGTTGCGTCTGCTCCTTCTGGGAAGTCTAGGCAAACAGTTGATGTGTCGCCTACTCCGGAGGGGGCATATTATCTTGTGAAATTCACAAGTCCACCATACCAAAACGTTAGATATCTGCGAACAGACACGTTGTCAATCTCAGTATCTGTTTTAGATTCAGGGAAAGTTGTTTCGGGCGCGAAGACAAATGCGTGGGTTGGGGAAAATTCGTTTGGCCTTACAGAAACATCATCGGGAACATATCAAGGGGAATATATCATCCCAAACGACTTGGATCTGGGTCCTCTAGACATATATGTGATCGTAGAGAAGAGCATCTCAGACGCTTCCTACGGCGGGGAGAAATCACTTCAAGTTGATCTTGTAGCTGTCCCAATCCATGTAGAATTCATATCTCCCGGAATAAATGCCTATCAGGTTGGGGAGAAGATACCGATTGAGATCAGCCTTACATACCCAACTGGAAGACTGGTTACAAACTCAACAATTGTTGCTAAGGCGAACGAACAGGAGTTCTTGATCTATGGAGAGGGCAATGTCTTCTCAGGGGAATACGAAGTGCGAGAGGAGGATACCGGAATCCTCAAGATAGCTATAGATGTGCGGGATAGTGGTGGGAACAAGGGTTATGGATACAGGAATATCGAGATTAGGGGGGTGACCCAACAGGCATTCATAGATTACTATGGGTACCTTGTCGCCGGGGCGGTATTATTGCTGCTTCTCGCAATAATTGGGATAAAGAGATTCATGGCCAGTTCATCTCTTGAAAAACTGGAAAAGGAACGGGAGAACATCGTGGCCCGGGAGAAAGCATTACAACAGGATTACATCAAGGAAGGGAGCATAGATAGGGATTCGTTTGAGAGAAGGACCGCAGAATATGAGTCCAAGATTTCGGAGCTGGATGAAAAGATTAAGCGTATGAAACAAACAAAGTAAAACGCATAAAGTAACATTTGAGAGAAGAACGGCATAATCTGGGTGGTGGTTTCATTGGGGGGAGATATCTATCTAACAGACAGTTATATGAAGGAATGCGAGTCTACAGTGGTATCCGTTACAGATGATAAGTATGTGGTCCTTGACAAAATGATATTCTATCCGAAATCGGGTGGGCAGCCATGGGACACAGGTAAACTATTCAGGAATGATGATCAATTCAACGTCGTTTACGTGGGAAAATTCGGTGGAAAGATAAGTCATGAAGTGGATATGCCTGGTCTCAAGGAAGGGGATACTGTGAGATGCCTTTTGGATTGGGACAGACGCTATGCCCTTATGAGATACCACACTGCCGCGCATGTGTTGGCATCGGTGGTGCACAAGGGGACAGGAGCGCTCATAACCGGAAATCAATTAGGGCTTGAAAAAACAAGATTCGACTTCTCGCTTGAGGATTTTGACAGGGAAAAAATTAACGAATATGTTGCCGAGGCAAACGAAATTTTGAAGAGGGATATAGAACTCAAGATATATTCGCTGTCACGCGATGATGCCATGAAGATACCTGGGATAGTCAAGCTTGCGGGGGCATTGCCGCCAGATGTAGGTGAGTTGCGCATAGTTGAGATTCCAGGCGTGGATCTACAGGCAGATGGGGGCACGCATGTGAAGAACGTCAACGAAGTTGGCCAGATAGAACTCTTGGAATGCGTGAATAAAGGGAAGAATAACAGGCGGGTCTATTTCCGGCTTAGATAACTGCCTATTGCGTTTACTCCTCCTTTGCTTTCGAAACGGCGAGCTTGGTGCCGTTTGCATCTCTTGTTATCGCAACGTCTAGGTTATCGCTCCCGACCAGTTCCCGGAGCTGTTCGTATGTGTACATGCCCGGTGTTGAAGGCGTTTTCTGTTCGTCCTTCTTCTCAAGAAGATGTTTCCTTGTTTCTATGATTTTCTGGCTTGGGATGATATCGTATTTCATGAAAAGCTTATTGCCTGGCCCCCCGCTTTCGAACATCCCATCAAGGTCAAGATCGATTATCTTCTTATCCTGGTATATGAATGCCAAGACGTTCTCAAATTCCGTAGCTACCTCGGAAACCAATAACTCAGTTTCGTTCTTGCCACCACCTATGATAAACTCCCCATTTCCGATGTAACCAACAAAACCGTTCTCACTGTCCCATTCCTGAACCTTGTCTTGGAGAATCTGTGAGACAAGCCTTATGACCAGCTTCGCGTCATCATGCCCATACTCATTCGCATAGTTTTCTAGGTTGATAATGCGTAGGTTGTTTACCTCGAATCCGATATCTCCGGCTACGAGGTCTTCGAGTTCTCGGCTTATGCGCTTCTCGTCAGGCAGGTCTACAAGTGGGTCGAAGCGTCTGCCCCGCTTTTTCAGAAAAATCTTAGTAAGTGACCTGAGTTCCTTTGGTCTGAATGGTTTACGGATATAATAGTCTGCCCCGAATTTTATTCCTTTAAAACGGTTTCTTGTGGCATCTGTAGCTGAAACGATAATCACAATAATGTCCTTGGTTGCTGGATCCCTCTTGAGAGTCTGGCATATGTCAAGACCACCGATGCCGGGGAGCATGAGGTCGAGGATTATCAGGTCGGGTTTCCATTCCCTGGCCATCTTCAGCCCTGCAGTTCCATCCATAACCTGTTTTATATCATACCCCTCCCCGATAGATGCCTTCTCTAGGTCGTTGATGTTTTCATCATCCTCCACTATGAGTATCCTATTCACCTGCTTGGATACAATGGGATACCACATGACTGTCTTTCCAACCTTTCTTGATTCTATCGAGGCCCCAGAGCTTTTCATTATCTCAAGCTTTGTTCGGATGTCCTGTATTTCCACCGCTGTGGAATCGGATATTTCGGTCTCAGTTATCCCATCACTTGATTCTATGGCTTTGAGTATCTTCGCCTCCTCATTCAGGAACTTCCTTTGTTCAGTCATCCGATCACCGCACTTTATTTATAATCAAAGTATTATTAGTGTCTATGTAGCATTATAAAAAAAGACATATAAAACAAGGGGTTTGAGGAGATGGCCACTAACACAAGCGAATCGCAGCACTTCAACGTTCTTACTTCGCTTAGTTCAAGGATTTCTGGGTTTGATGAATTCCCACAGGTTCTGTTGGAGACATCTAGCGTCTTGGAAAGTATTATCAAAGTAGATAAACTGATATTGGCAATTTCCCGGAATGAATCAGAATTCGATATATTCGAGTATGAATCAGGTAGACATAAGAGGAAAACTTGGACTTCTCAGGGGACTGCGCTTAGGGCGTCTATGGATGACAGAGCTCCGGTCATCGAACCAATCCTTGGAAAATACTCGCAATTTTTTGATATGCGGGAATTGCACTCGGAAGGCTATGGCTCATGCGCGGTGTTTCCCATATCCCCCAAAGAGCATCTTGGGGCAGTTGCCTTTGTGTTTAGGAAGAATGATTCATTTGATGACAAGCAGGCCTTGCTTGGAGCAGTCGCTGGATTATTGGGGCCAACCATCAAATCAGTACTCCTATCCAGAAGTCTGAATGAAACAAACAGTCTCGGGAACACCGTTTTCGAAAACTCTTCAGATGCAGTGATTGTCGTGAATCCACTTGATGACGGTATTCACTCGGTCAATCAGAAGGCGTCTGATTTCTTCGATTTGCCATCAGAATCCTTACTGAAAAAGAACATCCACGACCTGTTTCCAGACCCTGAAGAACTCAAGAAACGTTTCTCAAAAGTTAAGGGGGG
>JBDRKD010000022.1:0-5775 GCA_043814255.1 Microcaldota archaeon | reverse complement strand
AGGACATTGGCGAATTTGTTTGAGAGTGTGCTCAGCTGCTTGTACGTGTATTTCTCCTCTTTGCCATCCGCATCGATATAGATAAGTGCGACCTTGTCCGCGTTTGGGCCTGCTGCGTGCCTGTCTACTGCCACGTAAGCCGCGTTTAGGTGTTCGCCCTGCTTCCATCCTATCTCCGAATGATAGTCCTCCCACTTGAAATTTTTGTACGTCTCATCATAATTAGACATGTTTGGAGTGAAATTCAATCCGTCTTTCTTAAAAATCTCATAATCAACCTTATGTTCTTCGCTCATAAACTCACCATCCTTTTTTGTAAATAGACCAACAACTGATGTCGGGTTACTCTTTTAATATTACCGGATTCCACGCAATGGAACTGGTGTTGTGAATAAATTCCACTATGTGAAAGCCCTAACCAGCCCATGGGTCTGGTTCTCGGGCTTCAACGAGAGCGTTTCGAAAGAAGAATCGTACCGGCCTGATTCTATCGTCGTAAATCGAATTAATCACCACAGCAGCAATGGAAACCTGCTCTCCTCATCTATATAATCATTAAGTAAAAAATGGTATGCATGAAACACATCATCAGCTTCTACTCGCACCGGAAACCCAAACTGGTGATACGCGAAGAGGGAGTTATCAGCGAACTTCAACTTGAAGGGCATATTGACTTCGAACTATCATTCAACAGGTACTGCAAGGGCTACAGGAGAGTGAATAAGGATTATCCTTGCCCGGATCAAGCGGTCTCGCGTTCACTCCAATGCAGAAGATGCAGGGGTCTGGAACTCTCCTGTGCATCGTGTAGGGGTGACGAGTGCCTTCTTGATGTTGGTGGGGGGTGTATGCTTGGGGAACACCACATCTACATCGCGTCATTTGGCGAGAAGATTAAGGTCGGGGTGACAAGGCGTGAGAGGCTGAATGATAGGCTCGTTGAGCAGGGTGCTGATTTCGGTGTGTCTGTCGCAATCGCTGAGGATGGACTGCAGGCCAGGATGATAGAATCCCTGCTTCAGCACCAATTCGGGTTCAGGAATTCTGTAAGAACCTCTGAGAAATTCAAGCTGCTTGCAACTGGCAGGGAGCTATCGAAACAATCTCTTGAGAACGCCATCGAACAGATTGAGGGATTCCCGAAAGTGAATGTCGGGGGGATTATTGATTTATCGCCACTCTATCCAACTGTTTCTAGACCAAAAATAGATTGTGAGTTGAGGGGCGATGTCATTGGCGCTAAGGGAAAACTGCTGTTCCTTAGGAGGGATGGCATAAAGGCCTTGGATATGGGAAAGATTTCCGGGAGATATGTGCGGGAGCGGGATGACGCCTGCTGCGATGCCCTCTAGTTAAAGGGATAGGGGATTCCAGAAGGTCAGTTATTGCAGATTCGAATACTGCCTGCTTTTTCTCCAGTTTCGATTTGAGTAGGGATAGCTGTTTTTTCAATTGTTTTCCAGCTGCCTTATCACCAGGAGCACCAAGGTGTTTTTTCTGAAGGATATTTTTCTTTGGGTCGGTGAGCTCTCCTTTCGCTTTTTTTACTTTCCTGTATGCGTCCCGGAACGGAATTCCTCCCATGCTCATCTTCGTAGCGACGTCTGCAAGGCACATTTCATCAGTGCATGCGTCGATGCATGCCTTCTCATTTATTTCTATGCCCGAGACAACCCCGTCCATAATTGAGATGCAATTCACCGTAATCTCGAATGCTTCCATAAGCGCCCCTTTTGTCTCCTGAATGTCCCTATGGTAACCCAGTGGTAGGGATAGTACTGTTGCTGCAACGCCTGTCTGCAAACCAAGCAACCGCGCTGCCTTCGCTCGTATCAACTCGAGACAATCTGGATTGCTTTTGTGGGGCATGATGCTGCTCCCGGTGCAATACTCTTTTGGGAGCGAGATGAATTCCTCTCCTGAGAAGAGGATTAGTTCCGTTGAGAAGGATGAGAGTGTTTGCATGACTGACGTGAGTGCTGCCAGGATTGCTGTTGTGTTTTTTCCGCGCGAGCCTATTGCCGCAAGCGTGTTCGTATAGGGGGATGAAAAACCAAGTGCTTTTGCGGTCATCTTGCGGTCAATTGGGACTATTGTTCCATAGCCTGCAGCCGCCCCCAAAGGTGACTTGTCAATCAGATCGATTGTGTGCAGCAGTAGTCCTAGGTCATTGAGCAGAATCTCGCAATGAGCAAGCAACCAATGTGGAACAGAAGAGATCATCGCCTTGCGGGAATGGGTATATCCTGGCATTGGGCAGTTGCATGTTGCGGGTATGGACAACAGTGTGTTGCACAACTCGGCAACGAAGGTACATGTGGAAAACATCCCTGCTTTTGAGTACAGTGCAAGATCAGTTGCTGCCTGATCGTTGCGTGAGCGGCCCGTGTGAATTTTCTTTCCCAAGTCGCCGACTTCTGTTGTAAGCCATGCCTCGAGATTTGAATGGACATCCTCAAGAGATTCATCGAGTTTGAATTTGTTTGTTTTATGGAGCAAGAGCAGATTCCTTAGGGCGGTGACCAATTCCTTGCTTTCTTTGGCTGAAAGTACTCCTGCTTTCTCAAGTGCTTTTGTATGTGCTATGGATCCAACTATATCCCAGAATACCACTGTCTCATCGTTCAGAATGTCCTCTCGGCACAGGAATTCCTGCACCCCTTTGCCTATGTCCTCGCCTTTTTTGCTCCATATCTTCATTGCTTCACCTTATTTGCGATTATAGTATTCATTCCCCACAACTTTATGAATCCTATCGCATCCTTCTGGTCGAATGTTGTATGTTTCTCGTATGTAGCAAGCTTTTGGTCATAGATGGCATTGGCTGAGTTGCGCCCAATCACGATCATGTTTCCCTTATACAGCTTCATTTTCACCCACCCTGTAACGCACTCCTGTGAATCGTCCACGAATGCATTGAGGGAGTTCATGAGTGGTGAGAACCAAAGGCCCTTGTAAACCATTTCAGACCATACTTTATCGACTATTGGCTTGAATTCGTTTTCCTCTCGGGTCAGCACATATTTCTCCAAGTCCGCATGCGCAGCCAGTATGGACACCGCGGCAGGGCATTCATAGATCTCACGCGATTTCAAACCGATTGTTCGGTCTTCCATGTGGTCTATTATCCCGACCCCATTCTCCCCAGCAATGGAATTCATTGCGGTAACTATTTCCACCGGGCCGTTAACGAATTCGCCATCATGCTCAAGCTTAACTGGAATTCCTTTCTCAAAATGCATTGTAACTGTTGTTGCAGAATCCTTTGCCTTTTCCGGGAGGGTGACCCATTCAAACACATCATCTGGTGGCGCATGGCTCGGGTCCTCGAGGACTCCGCACTCTATTGAACGGCCCCAGAGGTTTGCATCCACAGAATATGGGGAGCCGGACTCGACTGGGAGCGGGATGTTGTTCTCCTTTGCATATTCTATCTCCTCATCCCGCGCGAGATTCCAGTCGCGCACTGGTGCAATAATCTTCATCTCTGGCGCAAGCGATAAGATGGATACATCGAAACGTACTTGGTCGTTCCCCTTTCCGGTTGAACCGTGTGCAACAGCCAACGCTCCCTCCTTCTTTGCAATCTCGACTAGGTGCTTTGCTATGAGTGGCCGGCCGAGGGTTGTTGAGTTTGGGTACGCCCCCTGGTACATGCAATTCGCCTTAACACCTGCCCACACATACCCCGTGATGAACTCCTCCTTTGCATCCACGAAATAATGTTTTGCCCCAAGCGATTCAGCTTTCGATTTTATCTTCGATTCGTCATGCTGGCTGTACTCGCCATGCCCAAGATCAAGAGTTACTGCGATCACTTCTGTTTTGCATATGTCCTGCAAGAGCTTTATCATTATGGATGTGTCCACTCCGCCAGAATAGGCGAGCACCACTTTATCCACGTCACAATAAGCTGAAATATCACATTTGGCTTTTATATTCTCTACAAGACCCATAAAATCATCTCCTTACAATTTTAACTGAAACTAGAGAAACAGACGCCTTCTCACACCATGTTTGGAAAGACCTACTTTCATGGAATTATTATGGCAAAAGATATTTAAACCATTTTCGGCCAAATATGACCTAAATAGTATGATAACTAACAAAATTGGTGGATATATGGCGGAAAAAGCGGTCGCAGCCAGAGTCTATGATGTCTTGGATGAAGACATGTATATAAGAAAGGCAATTCAGATTGGGATAGCCAACATCTCCGCAATAGCGGAGCATATTCGAAGTGAACACATTCCTGACGCAAGCACAGAAGCGGTGCGGGCTGCCCTTAGGAGGTATGCTTCAGAAACAGCGGATGATGTATCTGGGAATGCCCTTGGGAAAGTCCTGGAGAATACTGAATTCTCCCTCAGAAGCAATGTCTCGGTTGTTCAGGTATTCCATGAGAGATCCCTTTTTCCGAGACTCCAGGAGGCGCTTAAGAATGTGGGTGGGAACATTAGCTTCGTCAGCTCAAGCCAGGCAGTTACGATAATCACAAGGGACGAGAGCCTTCCGGGTTTGATTAAAACACTTGGGAGGAACAATATAATTGAATGTAGGAAAGGCCTTCACGCGATACATTTGCTCTCTGGGAAGGAGATAAAGACTACTCCTGGGTTCGTTGCTTTTATTACCGGCCTGTTTCTGAGAAAAGGAATCAACATCATCGAATTCTACTCGTGTTACAAGGACACTGTGCTCATCGTTTCCAGAGAGGATTCCCTGAGGGTATATAGTCTCCTTGATAAGGTACTTGGGAATAGGAACGGGTGATAAGGCATGTCTAACACCGTAAACAAGAGAGCAGAAGGATATTACGATGACGCCCAGATTCTGTATAATCTTTTCTGGTCAGACAAAGCCCTACACTATGGGTTTTGGAACAAAGATACCAAGAGATTATCGGATGCAATTAAGAATACGGATGTATTTGTTTCTGAGTTATTGAATTTACAAAAAAACGATCGTGTGTTGGATGTTGGTTGTGGTGTAGGCGGTACCTCCCTTTTCATAGCAGAAAAATTTGGTGCTGAGGTAGTTGGAATAAATTTGTCTAGAACACAACTAAAGCAAGCAAGGGAGAAGGCGAAGGGATTGAAACTCGAGAATTTAGTAAGTTTTGAGATAATGGATTTCAATAAGACGAAATTCAGGGATGGGACATTTACAAAGATTTTCGGTATAGAAAGTGTTTGTCATGCCAATAACAAACTCCATTTTTTGAAAGAGACTTACAGACTCCTGAAACCAGGAGGCAGGATAGTTGTGGCTGATGGGTTCCTAAAAAAACGGAAACTCACTCAAGAAGAGGAGGATATCTACAACAAGTGTTTGAGGGGTTGGAAAGTACTTAATCTATCGCATAAGGCTGAGTTCCTAAAAGATTTGAGGGAAGCTGGGTTTAAAAAAATAAAATTTTATGATAAAACAGATGAGATAATCCCTTCAAGTAGGAGGATGGCTTTGCTAGGTTATCTGGGCTTTCCATTTGCTTTTATTTTGAGTAGATTGGACATAATACGAAAAAATCTTTATGAGAATTACGTCGCGATGATAAACCAACAGAAAACTTTCAATAACTTCACCCTCTATGGTGTGTTCGTTGCTGAGAAAGGAAACCGTAAGAAAGATAAATGATTGTGGGGGGTACTATGCATGAGAATACTGGTCACCGGGGCTGCGGGGTTTATTGGCAGCCACCTCTCTGAGAAACTTTTATCACAGGGACATGCGGTGCTGGGGATAGACGATCTCTCAGCCGGTTTCCGCTCGAAT
>JBDRKD010000021.1:0-3825 GCA_043814255.1 Microcaldota archaeon | reverse complement strand
TCCCTGATTCTTTTAGGGGCATTTGAGAGAAGCTTCTCTGCCTCCTCAAAGCGCTGCTCAGCATAATAGAGTCTTGCAGTAGTGCGGAAAAGAACAACGCTCTTAACTCCCTTCCTCTTCGCCATATCCAGAACTCTTCTTGCTCCATCTGCATCTCCGTTCTCATAACAGAGGTTCATGATCTTGAGAAATATGCCCTCATCCTTGAAATCAGCCTTTGCGAGAACGCTTTCAATATCCTCAAATCGCTGCAACGAATAGTATATGCTCGATATAGAGAAATAGAGGCTCTCGTTGTCCCTTCCTTCATGAATTGCCACATAAAGAACCTTGCTCCCGTGTTCTGTGTCACCTTTCTTGAGACAGGCATTCAGCATAGTTCCAAATATGTCGTCATCCTTGTACCCCGCGTTTACGGCTCTTTCGAAAATATCGTATGCTCCTGCAAGGTCTCCGTTGTCTATGTGGCCGACCATCATTGAAACATATATTACCTTATCAGCAACATTTGAAACAGAACTATCAAATAGCTTCTTTGCTCCGCCCATGTCTCCCATTCTGGAACGGACCTGTATGAGTTTGGAGATAGCGAACCTGTCATGTGGGTCTACCATGAGAATCTGGTTCAACAGCTTCACCGCATCATCCAGGCGACCCTGACTCACCCTTTTTCCGGCGATACTCATGAGCAGCTTTGGCTGGAACGAAGAAGGAAGTTGTTTCCTGAAAAGGGCCATTGGGGATAAAGGAAGCTGACGAAAATTAGAAACAGGTGTTGCACGCCCTAGTTGTTGCACAATACTTATACTGAAACCTTATTTAAAAATAGTTATACTGGCTCGAGTACTCTTTGATGGGTAGTATCAGTAACTGAATCTACAGAAACTCTAACTGGCCCCTTAAGAATCTCGAGGGCATTGCCGATATTCTCGTGGGGCTTTCCTCTTGTCCCTCCATGGAAGAACTCAAGCATCCATTCTATTTCGGATGGAGATACTATTGCTGCGTTTAGGCATATAACTGAATCAGAACTGGATTGAATCAGAAGAAATAGCTGTCCCTATGGAATTCCTTGTTTATCTCGTCATTAAGCAGCTCATTCAGTGTGCGCGTGCTTGGAACTCCGACGAACGCAACCTTGCCATTGATTGTGAATGTTGGGGTGGAGTCCAGGTGGAAACTCTCTGCCATGATCTCTCCCTCTTGCGTGATGACGCTGATTTCCCTAAAATGTATTGGAAACCTGTGCTTCTTTGCTATCACGCGCTCTGCCACTCTTATCGCTTTTGGAGAGTGGGGGCAATTGGGGGATGTTAGGATATTGAGGTATATTGCGCTCATGGTCACCAGTTAATATTCTTAAATGTCTTAGTATAAATGTTTTCCGGTTTGGTTAGGTGCTCTTATGATAATTGGGCTTACAGGGACTTTTGGAGCAGGAAAGGGAGAGATTTCCAGGGTGTTGGGGGAGCGTGGGTATGCCTACCATTCGTGCTCTGATGTGCTAAGGGAGGAGTTAAAAGCCCTGGGGAAAGAGGAGACTATAGAGAGCCTTGCAGGGCTTGGGAACGAGATAAGGGCAAAATTCGGTGCTGGTGAACTGCCAAAACGACTCATTGCGATGATAAGGGAGTGTGGGGAGGAGAAGGCGATTGTCGACTCCATAAGGAGTATTGGGGAAGTGGAGGAGCTTCGGAAGGAGAAGGATTTTGTGATGCTATCCGTACAGGCACCAATAGAATTGAGGTATGAAAGGATACGGAACAGGGGGAGAAAGGGGGATGATATCAGTTTCGAGGAACTCACGAATCAGGAAAATGCACAGATGGGTGGAAGCGATGCAACACAGAACCTTGGGAAATGCATGAGCATGGCAGATTACAGAGTGGTGAATGATGGGACACTTGAGGAACTCGAGAAAAAGGTAGTGGAACTGTTGAGTAAAATGGAGGGATGATTCTATGGGGGACCCATTCAAGAGGAAAGTGGAGAAGAGGTTGAGCTGGAACGAGTATTTCTTGAAGATTGCGTTCCTTGTGGCTGAGAGGTCAACATGCAGGAGGCATCATGTCGGAGCGGTGATTGTGAAGGACCGGAGGGTGTTGACCACCGGATATAATGGGGCTGCCGCAGGAGTGAAGGATTGCCTGGAGCTTGGGTGCCTCAGGGATGAGCTTGACATACCGTCAGGCCAGAGGCATGAGGTGTGCAGGGCAATACATGCGGAGCAGAATGCGATTATACAGGCAGGGCTCCATGGAATCTCGATAGATGGTGCAACTGTGTACTGCACCCACCCTCCATGCATATTGTGCGCAAAGATGCTTGTGAACTCAAGGGTGAAGAAATTCGTAACGTGCGGGAGCTACCCGGATGATGCTGCACTCCAACTCTTCAAAGAAGCAGGCATCGGGCTGGAGAAACTGGAGAGGCCGGATATGGTAATAAGTGTTCTTGAGTAGTGGTATGATGAGCTTCATACACCCAAAAGCGGAAGTCCACGAGAACGCGAAACTAGGGAAGAACGTTTATGTGAGTGCTTTCGCTGTGATAAACGCAAACGAGGGGAGGATAACCATAGGGGATAATGTGAGCATTCAGGAGTGCTGCGTCCTCCATGGAAAGGAAGTTGTTATCGGGAATAATGTGACTGTCGGGCATGGGGCGATAGTACACGGGGCAAAGATCGGTAACAATGTGCTTGTTGGGATGAATGCAACAGTGTTGGATTGTGCGGAAATAGGGGACTGGTGCATCATAGGTGCTGGTGCTGTCATCACGAATGGAACAAAAATCCCTGAGGGAAGCGTTGTGCTCGGCGTACCTGGAAAGGTTGTGAGAGAAGTAACTGAAAAGGACCGGGAGCTCATCGTCTCCTCTTACGAGAAGTACCTGAAAATGCTTTAGCGTTCTCTTTCATTATCTTTATGGCGCAGTAGTTGCCGCACATTGAACACGCTTGTGTTTTTGTCGCTGTTTTTCCATAAATGCTTCTTGCTTTTTTAGGGTTTATTGAAAGGGAGAACTGCCTCCCCCAATCAAGAGCTGCGCGTGCGTCAGACAGGGCATCGTCAGCTCTCCTGTCCTTGAACTTCTCGATATCCGCAGAATGGGCTGCGAGCTTGGCCGCGACTACGCCATCTATGATGTCCTCGGTTGTTGGGAGGCTGAGGTGTTCGGTGGGCGTTACAACGCACAGGAAATCAGCACCTGCCATCGCCGCTATCGCCCCCCCGATTGCAGCGGTTATGTGGTCATAGCCCGCACCTATGTCGGTCGTAAGTGGACCGAGAACATAGTATGGTGCGTTTGAGCAGATGCGCTTCTGCAGTCTCACGTTTTTGGCTATATGGGAGAGCGGCATGTGTCCAGGCCCCTCGCATATTGCAGCCACGCCCATCTTGTGAGCGCGCTTTACCAGTTTCCCCTGCACCTTAAGCTCATGCAACTGAGCCTTGTCTGATGCATCGGATAAGCAGCCAGGCCTCAGGGCATCGCCTATGCTGATTGCAACATCTGAAGAGCGGAGAAGCTCGAGGATGTAATCGAAATTTGTGTAAAGCGGATTCTCCTTCCCGTTACTCAGCATCCATGACGCAAGGAAACAGCCGCCCCTTGAGACTACCGGGAGCTTTCGCCTGCTTGCAAATGACGCACCTTCCCTAAGGATTGCAGAATGTATTGTGAGGAAATCTGCACCCAGCTTGATGTGTCGTTCTATTGCCTTTAGCATAGAGTCCTCTGAAACGTCGGATATGCCCAAATCTGCGAATGCCATGTAAACAGGAACTGTGCCCACAGGGACAGACGAACGCTTTGTTATTG
>JBDRKD010000020.1:0-23354 GCA_043814255.1 Microcaldota archaeon | reverse complement strand
ACCCGTTTACATCCAGGAGGACAGAGCGGAACCGGTTCTGGTTTTACACCATCCTTGCGCACAAAGGTGCAGCTCTCCACATAGTACATATCGAAACTCCCGTCACCATAGCACTGCTCCTGTTTCCTGTCAGCGCATCTGAAGTTCCAATACCCGGTATCCCCCCCAACCTCGAAACTCTCGCTCTTCGTTGTAGAACCACCATCGCAGCTCTTTGTCTCGCGCTGGAGTATAATTGTGGTGTCCGAAACAGTCGAGGGCTTGAATTCGCACCGTTCGTAGTAGTACGTATCGAAACTCCCGTCACCATAGCACTGCTCCTGTTTCCTGTCAGCGCATCTGAAGTTCCAGTATCCCGTATCACCACCGACTTCAAAGACCTGCTCTGTGAGATTACCCATTGCTGGTTCATAGAGCGAATCATCAGCACAGTTCCTGTGCTGCCTGTGCAGGATTATCTTAGTTCCCAATACCTTTTCCGGCTGTGGGCATATACACGTTGAGCCAGAGAGGATGCATCCTGGTTCGCATACCGGAACAGGTTCTTTGCATATGCATACATTCCCATTCAATAAACAGTTTTCAGGGCATTCAGGTTGCGGTTTCTCCACGCACTTGCAAACAGTGCATCCATTCTCGTTCACCTCATAGGTCAACTCCGTGCCCGGCATGCAATAGCATGCAACCTCTGGGCAGTCTGTTTTGCATTTTCCTTTGTATGCGACTTCCACACCAGCACACCCCGCCTCGCATCCATTACCGTATGTCTTTCCATCGACCCCACAGACAGGGCTGTATACCAAAGCGCATAGGCACGGTTGAACCTGTTTCTCAACACTGACCTGGAGCGACGCCCAGTTCATGGGTCTTATCATCACATCTATGGAGGGCATAACCGGTTCAACTTCCACATAATAATCCCCATCCGGAACTTCGGCTGTAGCAATCATGGTATCTGTAGTTGTGCTTACAACAGCCCCACCTGAGCCAGCAGATGATCCGGAACCACCGGAACTGCCACTCGTATCAAGCTTGCTTGGATCAAGGACCTCCCTATAATACGCAGTGTTCGGCACGTCTTCATCGGCATCCGTTACCCAATACGTTTCACTGGAATCAGTCTCTTCTCCAGGGACCTCATCAACAGGCAACGGCATCGGCTCTGGCAAAGGCATCGGTTTTGGATATACATATCCTCCTGCATAATAGATATCACAGGCCCTTATGCTGAGTTTCTCCCCAGAAGGGGATGTCCACTCATCTGTTCCACCTTCATATATCACTGCATCATGCACCAGTTTTCTGTTCGAATCATACACTCCCACCTTAACATACTCTCTTATCCTCATAGGATACTCTACGATAACATCACTGACACCAATTTCATTGTTCGTTGTTACTGGAGCCGCCTCCATCGTTTCTCTCACCACTTTCTCAAGTTTTATTAGATATCCATTTGCAGATATTGATCCGCCTTCATAAACCCTGCTACACTGCCTATAAGGCATGATGAGCGGGTCTACCATGCCAACAGGAGCTGAAACAGTTACGATTTTTCCAGATCCGCCTCCGCTGCTGGCACTCGCGACAGCGATAGCAGTTTCAGTCTCTATTCCTTTGGTCACCCAACCGCTTGCGACACTATATAGTATCGCAGTATCAACATCTTCTTCGCTCAACGCATAAGCAGTTGAGACAGATGCAGCATATCCATATTGCGCCCCCAATAATACAAGGGCGCAGACCACACAAAGCAAAAACCTATCCTCCATTCAAACACCTCTAATTATACACTAAAGACAGCGAGCATGAAAACAGCAAGTATGGCCAGTACCACACCAGTGATTTCGCTTAGCGCGTCTTTCAGTCCATTCAACATAAGACCACTTGTTTTCTTGGCGCATGAACGGAATATATATCCTCACGTGAACAAACATGAACGGGCTCGTGCTGTTTCGAAGTGAACAACATGAACGAATGCGAACAAGGGAGAATCAGTCTTCTTTTCCAGAGAGCGTAATCTGGGCAAGAAGCGCTTCCAATTGAATCCGCTCATTCGCGCCCTCAACCATCCTGAAATTATACTCCCCTATCTTATCAACAAGGCGCATCTTTGTCCTGTCAGGTATATCCAGCTTAGTCAGTTCCCTATATATCTGCAGCATTACTTCTTCCCCACCCATACCATATTGGATCATCAATTCATCAAGCTTATCCCTGGCCTCCATGAATTTTCCATCGACAGCGAATTTGAGCATCTCTCCAATCTCCTCCGGGCGCGCCCTAGAGGATATCTTGTAAATAGTATCCGAGTTTATCTTCTTTGAAACCAGGGATGCGCCCTGAAGCGCATTCAATGCTTTCCTCATGTCCCCTTCAGATATATATGCGATTGTTTCAAGGACGCCCTCTTCAAGATGAAGGTTTTCGTTCTTAACTACCTTCTCGAGCATCTTGCAGATGTCCTCCTCCAGCAATGGCCTATACCTAAATACAGCACATCGGCTCTGTATCGGCTCTATTAATTTCGAGGAATAATTGCACGAGAGGATAAACCTAGTTGCTGACGCATATAGTTCCATGGTCCTCCTGAGGGCGTGTTGTGCATCAGGAGTCAAGGCATCTGCTTCATCCAGGAATATTATTTTGAACGGGACATCAGAAATAGGGACCATCCTCGCGAAGTCCTTTATCCTCCCCCTAACGATATCAATTCCCCTCTCGTCACTCGCGTTGAGTTCCAACAGACTGCTCCTGTAGTCCTCTCCAAAAAGGTCTTGTGCAAGCGCAAGCGTGGCCGTTGTCTTACCGATACCCGGAGCGCCTGCGAAGAGAAGGTTTGGCATGTTCCTGTTCTTCACATATGCTTTCAAACGTTCCATGATGTGTTTCTGGCCTACGATACCATCTAGTGTTTTCGGTCTGTATTTCTCAGTCCAAGGTAATTCTGTTTCCATAACTCTCCCGCTAACCCTTTTTGAAAGAAAAAGATAATAATGAATCGGTGCGCGTTTAGTTCTGATCTACAAAAAGGACTCCATGGTTAAGTGGACCTACGCTGTTTGCTCCCTTTATGTTCCCACCATAAAGTTTACCCTTGTGTTCCATAACAACCACTGAATTAACAGTAGTCAGTTTTTCCCCGCGTCGGTTGTCGAACCTTATGCCAATTGTAATCACAGCAGGAAGCGGTTCTTTTGTGGACGGTCCAAAAAGCTTTGGCTCACCCCCCCCGTCTATGTCCTCCTGTTTCTTACCGCCGAACCTCTCAGGCTTGTTCGTGTCTGAAATAGAAATGTTCCTGAAGTTGCCAAAGAACACTGCCATTCCTGTATTGAATGCATCATCACTTGAAACAAAGAGGGCAAGATGTCTTTCTATGTCATGGAAGGTGGTCTCTCCGTTATTGAGGTTTATTGTAAAAGTTGCTCTGTGAGGGTTTTCCTCTCCCTGCACCATTGCTGCCATCATCGCCCCGCCGGTTACCTTTGCATCGTTGGCTTCACCGTATCTGTTTGGGGTTATCTCTCTTGGAATGTATCCAACCTCAGCAGCCTCTCTGCCGTGTGTTCTGAATCCCACACTTGAAATGTCACCAGAGATATCAACTCTTCCTTCAATTGTACTCTGAAGAAGAACAATGGGCGTTGTTGCGATAACAAGGTCATGGAATCCCACCCCAGTCACTGGTTTTACAATACCTGTTTTCTCGCCGTCTATTGGCTTCTCTTTTTCAACTGCTTTCTGGACAAGCGAGTTCATACCCCGGGTATGTCCTCTTCCATAAACAACAACAGTGTTCATATCTGGCTTTGCCCCAAGTTCAACTGCCTTAATCAACAACCTCTCGTGTCCAGCTAACTTAGTATTACTAACCACAGGCCTGATTTTTGGTTTGTTTGAAACCTGTTCCATCCTAAACGGCATAACACCTACCTCCCATTCGCATTAGTAGAATAAGGTAACCTATTTGGGTTTCAAGCTATTTAAACCTTCGCATTTTGATATGAAGTACTCATGAATCCTTGTATCATCTGTTAATTCAGGATGAAAGGAAGTCGCAAGCAGGTTCCCCTGCTCAACAGCGACAATCTTTCCATTAACGCGCGCAAGCACATTGGCGCTGCCCCACACCCTCTTAACAGCAGGCGCCCGTATGAAAACGCATTGGAAGCCCTTGATACGGCCGACATCAAGCACTTTCTCAAACGATTCCCTCTGCCCACCAAACGCATTCCTCTCAACTTCAATATCCATTAGTCCCAAGAGCTTCTGTCCAGTCCTCTTCACCTGCCCCCCTCCCTTTTTCGAGAGCATCACCATACCGGCGCACGTACCATAGACTGGCATCCCCGCCAGGGCACGCTTTCTAACAGCATCGAACAAACAGGCCTTTATCATGAGCCTGCCTATTGTCGTGGATTCACCACCAGGAATGATTATGCCTGAAACACCCTCCAATCCGCCAGGGCCATTAATCCAGACGGCATCATGCCCTAGCAATTCAACAATCCTAATGTGTTCACTGACAGCGCCCTGTATACCAATGACTCCAATCTTCATCAAAACCAGCTCACTGACCCCTGATCTGCATCTTCTCGCTCTCGTCCTTGAGTATCATTCCCTTCATCGGCTCCCCAAGGCCTTTCGAAATCTTAAGAAGCACTTTCGGGTCATCGTAATGCCTAGTTGCTTCCACTATCGCGCGAGCGAATTTCTCAGGATGGTTGCTCTTGAATATTCCAGAACCAACGAACACACCGTCTGCACCCATCTGCATCATCAGCGAGGCATCCGCAGGTATCGCAACCCCCCCAGCCGCAAAGTTCACCACAGGGAGCCTCTCGAGTTCGGCAGTTTTCTTAACAAGTGATATTGGCGCCCTGTACTCCTTTGCTTTTTTTTCGAGTGCAAACCCTTTGTTCTTCAGAGTTACGAGTTCATTGATCTGGGAGGTCATCCTGTTCATGTGGCGCACAGCTTCGACAATATCCCCAGTTCCAGGTTCCCCTTTTGTTCTTATCATCGCAGCTCCCTCGGCAATCCTCCTAAAGGCCTCTCCAAGGTCCCGAGCCCCGCATATGAACGGAACAGTGAATCTCTTCTTATCAATATGGTTTTCCTCATCAGCAGGCGTGAGCACCTCTGATTCATCAACCATATCAACCCCTGTCTCCTGCAATATCTGCGCCTCCGCGTAATGCCCTATCCTGCATTTCGCCATCACCGGTATCGTAACGGCTTTGATGATTTTCTCAGTCACTGCAGGGTCTGCCATCCTTGCAACCCCCCCCGCCGCTCTGATATCTGCAGGAACAGCATGGAGCGACATGACTGCCACTGCACCGGCTCGTTCCGCTAGTTTTGCCTGCTTGACATTAACCACATCCATAACCACTCCGCCTTTCTGCATCTTCGCAAATCCCTCTTTCAATCTAGTTGTTCCAAACTTCATAGTAACAGCTCCATTCAATTGTAACTTTTATCTTAGAAACATTTAAAAATAATCCGTAGCAAATAGGTATGCCGCGTCTGTCGCTGTTGCATACGTTTGTTCGTTCTTGCATGCGATATGTTTATTTAATTTGTCTTTACAAATAGGTGGCTATATCTGGAGGTGCACATTATGGCTGAGAAGGAACACATGAATTTGGTATTCATCGGTCACGTTGACCACGGTAAGAGCACAACCGTAGGGAGGATTCTCTTTGATACTGGCGCTATGAGCGCCCAAGAGCTAAGGAGACTCAAGGAGGAAGCTTCAAAGGTCGGCAAGCCAACTTTCGAGTTCGCGTTTGCCATGGACACTCTCAAAGAAGAGAGGGAGAGGGGACTTACCATTGACGTTTCTCACAAGGAGTTCAAGACAAACAAGTATTACTTCACAATCATAGATGCACCTGGCCATAGGGACTTCGTCAAGAACATGATTACGGGGGCATCACAGGCTGACGCAGCAGTGCTCATCTGCTCTGCGAAAGAGGGCGTCCAGCCACAGACAAAGGAGCATGCGTTCCTTGCGAAGGTGCTCGGAATCCAGCAGCTCATCGTTGCAGTGAACAAGATGGATGCAGTCAACTACGACAGGCTTAAATTCGATGAGGTGAAGACTTCACTCACTGGTCTGCTCAAGAACATAGGTTACAAGACAGATGATGTGCCATTCATTCCGATTTCCGCGTATGATGGTGCAAACATAATAAAGAAACACGAGAAGACAGATTGGTATACAGGGCCGACCCTCATTGAATGCTTCGATACACTGAAGGTCCCGCCAAAACCACTCGACAAGGACCTCAGATTACCGGTACAGGACGTGTTCACAATTACAGGTCACGGAACAGTTCCAGTCGGCAGGGTCGAGACAGGTGTCCTGAAAGTCAATGATGTCGTTGTGTTCATGCCCTCTGGAGCAAAGGGAGAAGTGAAGAGCATCGAGATGCACCACGAACAAATGCAACAGGCAGTTCCTGGAGACAATATTGGTTTCAACGTTAAGGGCGTTGACAAGAAGGACATCAGGAGAGGGGAGGTTGTAGGTCCGTCGAAAAAGCCACCGACAGTTGCTCAGGAATTCACAGCTCAGATTGTTGTGCTACAACACCCAACAGCCATAGCTGCCGGGTATACGCCTGTATTCCACATACATACAACTCAGGTAGCATGCACAGTCACTGAGATTCTTGAGAAGAAGGACCCGAAGACAGGACAGACAGAGCAGAAGAAACCAGACTTCATCAAGACAGGTGATGTTGCTATTGTAAGGATAAAGCCACTCAGGTCAGTGGTAGTTGAGAAGTTCCAGGATTTCCCACAGATAGGAAGGTTTGCTGTTCGGGATATGGGTCAGACAGTTGCTGCGGGGGTTGTTCTGGAGGTAACTCCCAAGGAAACTCAGTGAGTTATTGGATTTGGTATCCCACCTTCTTGTGATGGGAGCCTGATGGGTGTACAATATATGGATAAAGCAAGGATTAAACTCGTGGGGAAGAACCCCAAGGAACTCGATGAAGTCTGTGCGCAGATTAAGGAAATAGCTACTGCTACGGGGGTGGAACTAAAAGGACCAGTTCCCCTTCCAACGAAGAGACTGAAGATTGTAACTCGCAGGACACCATGTGGAGACGGTTCTGACACCTACGAAAAGTGGGAGATGAAAATCCACAAGCGCATAATTGATGTTGCCCAGGATGAAAGGACCCTGAGGCAGATAATGCGTGTGAAGGTGCCGGACACTGTCCACATCGAAATCTCAATCGGCTGATTATTTCTTCTTTTCCCATCTGCTTTTATATTAATTAATGCATAGATTACAGTTATGCCAATGGCGCCACTCGCGCAAGCGGGGAAAGAACCACAAAAGAATATAGCACTTCACAACCAGCACCACAATATCTATATAATTGATACCATTTAGAATACTCTTTGTATGCCAGGGTGGCGGAATCTGGTAACGCGCCAGACTTGAGATCATCAGAACCCCCAGTGGGTTCTAAAAATAGGCAAGTAATCTGGTTCCGCTCCGCGGATTGCGAGTTCAAATAAGAGGCAGTTGCCCATCACCCCAAAGAAAACAATGGGTGTTCTTGGAAAATCTCGTCCCTGGCGCCTATCTTTTTTTACAAGCGCAATCCATCAAACCGATGGCTGCTTCGTTTGGATTAGTTTAAAAAGTTCTGGGAAAAAAGAAGAAGTAGGTGATGTTAATGGCGACAAGAGGGATATCATTCTCCAAGGCAGAGGTTGAATTAGTAATCGAGGGCATGAGTCAAGTGACTGGAAAGGGAACGTGGAAGCCATCTGCAGAGGAAAAGAAGACGTGCGTCAAGGTCCTGAAAAAATTCCAGAGTTATCTTGCCTACATGGAAAAAGTAGGGTTTTGGTGAATGCGGTGGAGAGAATAGGTTAAATTGATGAAAAAAAGACAGTAAGGAAAAGGATGAGTTGATTCAATGAAGCTCACCAAACGCAATATCGTCACACTGTTCATTCTTTCAAAGGTAGTGAAGCTCGGAATTGTTTTGCTATTTGTGCTGAGCACTAACTTGTCTTAAATGTTAATCCACCCCCTCCTTTTTCCTTATCAGGTCCTTGAATCGATAGTAGTACCTGAGCGTAGCCTCGACATGCTCCTCATGACCACTCGTATTTATGACAACGCCAGCAGCCATTATTGCGGAAACCAGATCTATAATGTTCTCCTTTGAGAGAGTTGTCTCATCACCCATTCTAATCACCTTTGAACAATTGGGAAACCATATTTAAATTTGTGATTCCCTTATTCTCCCATGATAAGGATTGTTGTGCTTGGCTCTGGCGGAAGCCTGCCGAGCGTTGAGAGAGGCACAAGCTCTGTTGCAGTGAAATATTCTGGGGACGTATACCTATTCGATTGCGGGGAAGGCACCCAGCGGCAGATGATGAAGTTTGGGATGAGCTATGCAAAGGTAAAGGCGGTATTCATCACACACCTCCACGCAGACCACATACTTGGCCTACCTGGCCTTATCGAAACGCTGGTGCTCATAGGAAGAAAGGAGCCCCTCCGCATATTCGGGCCGCCAGGAACCAAGGAGAGGTTGGGGCAGTTCATACATCACAACATGGCACAGATAGAGGATATCAACACAGGTTTTGTTTACAGGGGAGAGAAGTTCACCGTCAGTTTTTTTCCCACAATGCACTACGTCAACAGCATAGGCTATGTATTCGAGGAGAACCAAACGAGAAAATTCAACAAGAAGAAAGCAGACGCAAGCGGGATAAAGGGGAGGATGTTCTCGGAAATAGAGGAGAAAGGCCAACTCGAGGTCGGGAAGAAAATTGTGAAGCTCGATGATATAAGCACAATAAAAAACGGGAAAAAGATAGTATACACGGGGGATACAATGCCTTCCGAGAGAATTGTGAAAGCTTCCGAGAAAGCAGACATATTGATTCACGACGGAACGTTTGGAGATGAGTTGAAGGAGGAGGCTGAGCTGAAGAGGCATTCAACTGTTTCTGGTGCAGCGAGAACAGCAAGGAAAGCAAAGGTGAAGAAACTAGTGCTCACGCATATATCAAACAGATATGAGGATGACAAGGTGTTGGAAAGGGAGGCGAGAGAGATATTCAAGGAGTCCCACGTTGCTAGGGATGGAACGGAGTTCTTCCTATAGGTGAACAGATGCGAAAATACCTACTGTTGCTGATACTACTCGCTGGTTGCGTGGATGTTTCTGAGACTCACGAACTTATGGCGAAATCTGCTGAAAAGGCAAATTCACTCGGGAGTTATGTGATCACTTACGAGCGGATTGCTGTCAATTACGTGAATAAAAACGAAACACTGTACCTAACCCCAACAACATTCATCACCAAGTATGGAGGAATGGATGGAATGAGGTGGGATACAGTTGACTGGCTCAATACAAGCACCAGGCTCTATGCCATTGAGGCAGGTTACTATATGTGCTCACATAACCAAACATGGAGCTGCGAAAAAACAGACGCTTCAAGGATGCAGGAATTCCTTGGTTATAATGTGCAGAATCCAGGCGAAAGCATAGGGAGACAGGTATCTGCAGGGGCGTTATTGCTTGGCGAAATAAAGGAAGAGGAGATTCTCGGCAGACGAAGCAGGTGCTTTGCCATCGAAATCCATCCGGAGAAGTTCACGCAGCAGGATTGGAACGAGCATGTTCTTGGTTCCATCTCAAGGGAGACAGCAGAGGAGATGAGAGACTTGCTGGTTTGGCAGTGCCTCGATGTTGAGACAGGAATGAAGACAGAGCTAGTCCTAAATTATAAAACAGAAATAGATGGGGGGGAAAGGACCGTTGAGATAAGCGTTAAGGCAAATGAATTTACCCCAAACCAAGAGCCTGAGGATTCTTTGTTTGAATTACCTTGATTATATGTGGTGCCCGCCTGCTGCCCTATCCCCCATTTTCCTTATGTATTCGTCACTAAGAACTTGCCCTACATCGACTCCTGTCCTAAGATCATCCTTTCTTAATCTGAATTTATCTACCTGCAGTTCTATGAGATCAGCCTCTATTGGGCCGACCCGTCTGCCTTCGTGTTCCCCGCCAACAACTACTCTCTCTTCCAACTTATCCCGATTGAGTTGCCTGTCAAGGGAAGCTATCCTGATTTTCCTGAATCTTTCAGCATCGCCTTTTTCGAATTCCACGTCCCTTATCAGCTCATTGATATCCTTAAGGGCCTCCTCGCATCCCTCTCCTCTTCTTGTGCACACTGCTTCAAGTGATAGGAACATCCCTGCAGCCACATCTGCGTCCTTCTCAGTAAGTATGTTACTTGCAAGTGCATTCCCTGCGTTTTCACTATTGGAAACTGAAAGCGCAACAGCAGCCTTCAGCCTCACGCCCGGATCATCATCTTTGAGTCTTCCAATAACAGCATCCTCGACAATGCGAATATTCTTTGAGTCAAGAATCTTTCTCATGCTGTTGAGTGCAGTTGCCCGAACTCCTGAATCCCTGTGTTCTAGTGTCTCTTTTAGGCGTTCACTTATGAATTCACATTTATTTGTGTCCCCAAGGCGCTTGTAATTCCCCAAACTCCTTATTGCCTCTCGCAACAAGGTTGCGTCTTTCTCTCCGCTCTCACGTTTGACCACAATAAGAAGTGTATCTATGTGCTTTGAGTCGAGCACAGTAGCAGCAACACAGATCCCGACCCTTTTCTCCTCGAAGCTGCCGTTCAGCATCATGTCTGAGATTGTGGCTGAATCAGGGCTTTCCGTAAGCCTCTCAATAGCTGCAGTGTAACCTACTTGCTTTTCGTCTATAATTATTCTAGCAACAACCTCTGCCTCAGGCCCTTTATGCTTTCTTTCCGCCCATCCGCTGGCATGGAGAACCAGATTTCTCTTCAAAAGCTTTAGTGTGTTCCCTACAACCGTGGCGTAATTCTTAAAGACCCTGTCATAAAGGTTTTCAGCAGTACTTCTTTGGTCAGAGGGTCTCTCCTCCTGCCTGAAATTAAAGAGTTTTGTAGGCGCGTCCCTGGCGGTCCATGCGACCTTCAGAGCACTCTCTGTCTTGGCTTTTCCCATTTCTGCTGTTCTGTCTACGTGTCCAGCTCCGCCAGCCGCAGTGTCCCTTCTAAATATCCTCTGCATCATAAATCCCCCCTATATAACCATACGCTTTCTGTTCAGAACTAGATTATATTTTAGGCAATTTCTCATTTATAACACTTCTTACTCACTAATGGGTGCGGAAGTGTTACTATGCAGTATACACTAAGAAAAAATGAAGCTAAAATACTCCGCTGGAACTCTATTCTGCCTGGGTTGGAGGCGGTGCACCCGCAGTCCCGGAAGTCGGTCCATCGGTCGCCTTTGCGAGCTCAATCCTTGGTGGCACCATTGGCGGCGAAAGGTTCAGGGGCCTCACCACGAGAGTACCATTCGTTCCGCACGTGAAGTTTATGGTGTTGAGTATCAGCTCGGCGAAATCCTCGGGAAGTTTCTTGTCTTTTTTCCAGCTAACCACAACCTCCCTTGCGTGTTCCTCCTGAGCCATTATCGCCCCACTTATTGTGAGCGTTCCAACGTCCTTTGCATACTCTGCAGTGTATGTATATTTTACCTGAAGGTCATTGCCTTCAGATGTCACATCATCAATTCCAATGTTTATCGAAAGTCCAGTTATTGGCTCATCGTTTTTTCTCTTAGCTTCTACTGAGAAAATCTTTCCGCCAGTTATCATCCCATCACCTCATATCTGTATGCTTTCGCCAGGTTTCATCACAACAGGTTTAGTGTCAGTTTCATTTATGGCAGTGATGAAGCCAGTAATACTCTGAACTATTGAATCATAAGTATTATAATGCATTGGGACGACATTCTTCGGCCTGATTTCCTTGCACGCCTTTATGGCCGACAGAGGGTCCATAGTGAACGAACCGCCTACTGGGAGCATCACCCAATCAGCTTTCAAATCAACCATTTTTGCGAATTCATAAGTGTCTCCGGCATGATATATGCGCTTTCCACCAGCTTCTAGCAAGTACCCTACAGGATATTGGGACTGGGGGTGGAGTGCCTTCACAACTTCAATGCTTATCCCCTGGAGCACAAACCTATCCCCAATACGAACATCCACTTTCAGGCTATCTGGAACGTTCAGGTTCGAGAGAACGATTCTTGGGCCAACAACAGAAGCATTAGTCTTTTTCACTATCCTCTGCACACTCTCCTTCTCAAAATGGTCTGGGTGTTCATGAGTTATCAGTATCATGTCTGCCTTTGTAATGGTCTCGACAGAGCCAGATGACGGGACGATTCGCTGCTTGCCCCGAATCATGTTTCCGAAGAATGGATCTATGAGAATTCGTTTCCCAGAGAGCAGTACCTCAAATGTCGAATGCCCCATATAATAAATATACTCCATCTGTTCCCCATACAGCTATCGGCTTATGAATTTAAATATGTATCTTCCTTAAGCTAAAACATGAGACTTGGCTTTGCATTGGTACTCTTACTCTTCCTTTCATTGGCGGCGCATGGAGAGTTCCAACAGAACAATCTTTCAGTGACAGTGGACCTAAATCAAGACGGTTCAGCATATGTCAAAGAGATAGTGCGAATCTCCATGAACAGTGGCAGCCCCATAATCTACGATACCGCTATTTCCACAGCGAACGATCTGTCAAGCTGGAGGACGAAGACAAATCTTGACCTCCGTTTTCATTTCAACAGGGACGTAGTTGATATTACGGATGTTACAATCCTCCCACAGCCAAGAGACAGTTGTTCTGGGTGTGTCAAGGACGTATGTACTCAATGTTTCGGGACAATCATAATGCGCTATAGGCTTGGGCCAATTGCAAACAAATCCGAGAGCGGAATCGTGTTCATGAATCACTTCAAGCCAAGGACAATAAACTATACAATCAACCCAGAGGCCATTTCATTCGAATCATCAAGTTCTGGGAATATCATCCTACCTGAGAATACGCGTTTCACCATAAATGTTCCCGCTGGAGCCATAGTGACAAAACTAAATCCCCTCCCAAAGGAGATTGGGGGAGGGGTGGAGCTGCCAATCCATAATATCTCAAGTTTCTCATGGAGCGGAAGGACACAGCTATCAACGTTTGAATTCTCATTTCAAATAGAAGAGCCCCTGAGCGTGGAGGTATTGGATTTCTTTATGTCTGTGAGGGATGAGGCTCTTAGGGTACTCTATTCCCAAGAAGGCATTGCAATAATCTTCATATCCTCAGTGGTGCTGATATCAATAATCCTTCTCAGAAGGCATACGGAGAAATGAGTACATGCACAGATATGAAAAACTAGTTCTAAAAGCCATCGCATCCGGCGCATCCGACATCCCCGCATTGATAAAATTTGCCAGGCTCCAGGAGGATTCCATAATGCGGGCGCTCAGATGGCTCGAGGAGAAAGGGGCCGTCAGGATTGATAGGGAGATCTCCCGCACATATCTGCTGAGCCCGGAAGGCAAGATGTTCCTTAAGGCTGGCTTCCCTGAGCAAACACTCATGGAAAAGCTCAGCAGGGGACGCAGTGACCTATCCCAAAGCGAGAAGAGAATCGGCATACCTTGGGCACTGAGGAACAAATGGATGCGTTTTACTGAGAAGAAGGAGATGGAGCCAACAGAGAAAGGCATTGAGGAATACAAGCACTACCAGATGCATTCCCTGATTAAGAGAATAGGCGATAATTCACTGTTCCCACTCAAGAGAGGGGATGACCAATCGTTGGATGCCCTTTTCAAAAGGGGCAGTGTTCTTGTAAAACAGAAAAGCGTCTATTCAGCATCCATAACGGCAAAAGGGAGGAAACTGGCGGAAGGGATTGGTGAGATAAAGGACGAGATAAATGTCCTTGATAGGGAGCACATAACGTGCGGCAGGTGGAAAGAATCCAAGCTTGCCAGATACAATACATTATCTCCAGTCGAGCGTGTTTTCCCAGGAAAACAACACCCAATGAAGCTGCTAAGCGACAGGATACGTTCAATATTCTCAGATCTTGGTTTTGGAGAGATGTCTGGAGAACCGATAGAAACCGCATTCTGGAATTTTGATGCTCTTTTTCAACCACAAGACCATCCGGCAAGGGAACTCGCGGATACGTTCTACATAAAAGGAAAAGAGAAGCTGTGTGATGAGAATCTTGTCAAAGCAGTTCGCAAAGAACACGAGAGAGGATGGAAATACCGCTGGGATCGCAAGGTTGCAGAGGCACTGGTTCTCAGGACCCACACAACTGCCGTATCTGCGAAATATGTTCAAAAAAGCAAGGGCGCACCCTCAAAGCATTTCTGCATAGGCAGGGTTTACAGGAACGAGCAAACTGATTTCAAGCACCTTGCAGAATTCTATCAAGTGGAGGGGATAGTAATATGGGAAAAGGCTACGTTTCAGGACCTTCTTGGTTTGCTTAAGGAATTCTACAAAAAACTTGGTTTTGAGAAGATACGTTTCAGGCCAAGTTTCTTCCCATACACCGAACCGAGCCTAGAGGTAGAGGTGTATTTCGAAGACCGCGGAGAATGGCTGGAATTGGGGGGCGCAGGGATATTTAGGCCAGAGGTCTGCCTCCCGCTTTGCGGCAAGTTCCCTATCCTGGCATGGGGCCTTAGTCTTGAGAGGCCACTGATGCTTAGGCTTGGTGTTGAGGACATACGCACATTCTATAGGAACGACATTGGGTGGCTTAGGGATTGCAAGAGGGACTTTTGATGGCAATAATAACATATCACCATGGAGAACTGTGCCGATTTGCTGGCAAAAAATTGTCGATGAAAGAACTCCGCGAGAACCTCGATATGATTGGTGCCCCGGTTGATTCAATAGAGGGAGAGGAGATACATTGCGACATCACGCCAAACCGCATTGACTTGTTGAGTGTTGAGGGCATGGGTAGGGCGCTCTCAAACTTCATGGGCATAAGGGCTCCTTGGGATTATGGCGTTTCTGAGAGCGGAATATCACTAAAAACAGATGTCAGCGTCAGGGATATCCGACCATATGTGGTCGCTGGAGTTGTAACCGGCATTGTGGTGGACGACAGCCTCATACGCTCCATTATGCAGGTTCAGGAGAAAATCCACACAACATATGGGAGAAACAGGAAAAAGGTTGCAATAGGGCTACACAACCTCGATCCACTAAAGCCCCCGTTCTCATACAAGGCAGTTCACCCAAACGAAATATCCTTTGTTCCTCTTGGTATGGATGAATCCCTTAACCTAGAACAGATACTCAAGAGGCACCCAAAAGGCCAGGACTACGCCCACCTGCTAAAGGACAAGCATATGTATCCAATAATTGTCGATTCAAATAACAACGTACTCTCGTTTCCGCCAATAATAAATGGGGAGCTCACCCGCGTTTCTGAGGACACAACGAACCTGTTCATAGACGTAACCGGCACATCCTTTGATGCAATCAACGATACACTGAACGTCATGTCCGCGCTCTTTGCAGACAGGGGAGGGAAGCTATGCTCAGTGGATGTGGATGGAAAAGCACTTCCAGATATGGGGAGAAGGGAAGTTGATGTCTCAGTTGGGGATATCAACGGTCTTATCGGTTTTAACCTGACATCGAAAAAAACCGAATCCTTGCTCGCTCGCATGGGTCATATCTCCAAAGGTGGCGTGGTCCTTAGAGTTCGCGTTCCGCCCTACAGGGTGGATGTGATGCACTGGGTCGATATTGCGGAAGATGTTGCCATAGCTTATGGTTACAACAGACTTGAGCCCACATTACCACAACTACCGACAATAGGTAAACTAATCGAAAACAAAGAGGAGTCAATATTCCGCAATACATCTACGGGTCTTGGTTTCAATGAAGTTCTAACGTATACTCTCTCAAACACAGAACTCAACTACACGAGAATGCTTCTCAAGGATGACGGAAAAGCATCAAAGATCATGAATCCAATTACTTCTGATTTCACCCTCTTCAGGACATGGGTCCTTCCATCACTCCTCAATGTACTTGCCTCAAATTCTCACGAGGCGATGCCCCAAAAGCTATCCGAAACCGGAGATTGTATCATAGGTGGAAAAAGACAGCTTCATGCAGCATGCGTAGTTGAAAAGGCAAAAGCGACATTCAGTGAGATAAAATCATTCACCGAGGCATTTGTATTTGAAGCCGGATGGGAATGCGAATTCAAAGAGGAAGACCATCCGTCATTCATCCAAGGGAGATGCCTTTCAGTCTATGTGGGAAGAAAACTGAAAGGATACTTCGGGGAGATTCACCCGCAAATCCTGAATAACTTCGGTATTGAGGAACCCGTTATAGCCCTGGAGATTCAATTATAGTTATTTTCCTTTTTCCTTGAGTTTCCTTCTTTTCCCAACAAGATGTGTTATATCATCCTCATCAAACCTAAAGAAAGTTGTGGTCCCTGTCTCGTGTTTCTTGAGCATGAGCTTCACAAGTGGGAGATATTCCCTTCCCCTCTTCACAGAGACATGGCATGCCGCTCCAATCCTCTGAAGGACTTTCTTCTCCTTCGCTCTTTTTGATTTTGAGGCACTCAGTTTCTTTATGACTTGGGGGAAACTATATTTTACAAAACGATGGTATGGCTGCTCTTTTGACAGGGCTATTCCGGCGGTTAAGAGGTCATTGCAATAGCGCATCAGGCCCCAGTACTGCCTTCTCCTTATCCTGCCTTTAAACACATCTGCTCTTGAGGCGGAATCGAATGCCCGCGCCACATCTTCCGGCCTATCATATTCTCTCGGTATGTTCTCTTCAACCCAGCGGGTATACATATCCCAATCAACATCCAATCCATAGATGGATTCCTTTGCATCCCAGTATCCAGTGCTCTTGAAAACATTCCTGAGGCAATGGAAGATGTCCTTCCTCCGGTCTCTGTCACCGAGCGTATTCTCAATACCTGATTCGCTCACTGACTGCAGGTCATTGATAGCCGAGCGCATATCCCCATTATTGTTATGGGCAATCTTCTCGATCAGTTCTTCTGGGATAGAGATGCCTTCAGATTCAACTATTTTCCTGAGCCGTGCGCCAATGCTCCTAACATTCACGCGCCTCATCTCTATAAGTGTGCACGCTGTCCGCAGTGGTGCCATCGATGGTTTCCATGGGTTATTTGCCACAAGTATCATCGGTTGTAGGGCATTCTTAGTGATTTCATAAATCGCGGAACCCCCACCGCGTTCCAAAGAGCCGTCCACTTCATCAATAAAAATCAGTTTTAGGTTTCCACTCAGGGTGCTCGTCGTGCTTGCCATCCCAAGCAATCGCTCCATGTTCTTCTTATTTCGGGTGTCTGTTGCGTTTATCTCAAGCAGGTCCCACCCACTGGAGTTGCATATAGTGTGCGCAACACAGGTCTTCCCAATTCCAGGGGGACCAGCTATCAGGAGCGGGTGTTTTCTATTCCCCCTCCCCCACTCCAAAGCCCATACCTTTATGCGTTCGCGCGCGTCAGCGTTTCCGACTACCTCATCTATTGTCATTGGAGCATATTTTTGGGTCCATAGCATCTGCAACACCATTTATATTGAAAAGAGTTCATCTCCTTCCAAGAGTCCTTCCGCCACGCTCTCCCTGTCACGAAAGATATATCTATGCTCAGGAGTAGTAACCAGTTCATTATTCTCTGAGGAGATTCTTACAACTCTCCCCCCATATATCCTTCTGTTCATGCTCATAATACGGATTGGCAGCACCGAGCCTTCGCGTTCTGAGAGCACATATACTTCTTCATCACTCGGAAACGTTATGTACTCGTATTCGCCATCCTTCACCACACTGTCCGGGTATTTCGTCTGCATCCTCTTCCACAGAGTAGCGAAACTTGTTTTTGTAAGGGTCCTGTCATCAACTAGATAAAACTCTGAGTCCGGCATGAATGATTGGAGCGGGTCATGCTTAACATCCCCAAACAACGCCCCGGCCTTTGAACCAGTTGCATCTACAAACGGAGCGTTCTTCTCCCCAGAATTGTCGACTATGAGCTTTGGTTCGTTTGAGCTGTTTCCCATCCCCCTATATGAAAGTTTGGATGAGAAGAGCCACGCCCCACCAAATATCGAGATGCCTATGATGGCTGCGGCGATTACCCACTTGTATTCGCCTTCACTTGCCCCAGAGAACGACAGGGCCAACAGAGCTATGAAGACAAGTCCAAACAACATCATCGGAGAGCTTAGGCCACCCTGTGAATCAGTCCTCGACCTCATGCGCTCCTGCGCAATAATGTATCTCCCATACCCAATATCTTCTTCAGAATCATTTGTGGTTACTCCAGGGTCCCTCTTATCATTGACAATCTTGCGTTTCAGTCCATTCGGGAGCTTTGTTTTCACAACCCTAACAACCGGGTTGTTCTCGTCAATCCTGTTCGGGTATGCCAACACGTCTTCCAATTCCTCTACTGGCATGAGCCCAGCCATTCCCTGCGCCAGCATACTCTTCCCAGTCCCAGGCGTGCCAATCAGCAGTATGTTCCTCCTCTGTTTCGCCGCGTTCCTTATAATTTCCACTGCCCGCTCCTGTCCGATTATCTGGTCAATGAGTTTTTTCGGAACCTTTATCTCCGATGTATCCTTATAATCCATTATCTCACAGAGCATAGTACTCAATACATTAATAAAAAACTTTTTATATGCAGACCAGCATTCATATTCTTGATTCTATGAAAGGACAGAGTGCGACTGAGCAGCTCATTACTTATGGATGGGCAGGCATGATAATCGTTGTAGTCGTAGGCGTTATGATATATTTCGGCGCATTCAATATGATGAACCGGATTCCTGAGAGATGCGTGTTCCAGAACGGATTCCTATGCAAATCAAGTAGGATATTCTCCGACGCAGGTCAGTTGTCTGTCAGGTTTGAGGTAGTAAACAAGCTCTCAAAGAAGATTACAGTGACTGGCATACTCTGCAGTGCCGAGCTAACAGATCCGGCAACAGGTTATCCCTCCAGGCCCCTGATCGCCGTCAATATTGATGTAGACCCGGAATACCCCCTGACACAGACAATACCCTGTTATACGCATGTTGGTGTCAGTAGTGCCGAGGGCGTGGATGCATACGAGGGGTTGATATATGTGCGCTACAACGAACGCAATAGCGGTTTCGGGGTCTTGACAACAGACCACCTGATGATAGGTAACATCGGTGGAAGGGTCAACTAGAACCTCCGGCAGAACCCACCAGCATCGCACTCTTGAATTGTCTGGTTATAGAAGTCCAGCACCTCGCACGCATAAGGCTCCATACAGCATAGGTGCTCAAAGAAACTTCCTCCGCAACACGAGTTCACGGTATTGCACCTATATGTGTCCGGGTCAATGGAAACGAAGCCATTCGGACAGACAACTGGGGAGTTGCAGCATTCAGGGGCTGTTACGCACGCATTATGGTATGTTGCCGCATCAGTCCAGCCGAGAGCAACTGGGTTTGGATCAAATGCGCCGAGGTCTATGGTTCCCCCTGCTCCAGATTTACAGCAGTCTATATGGCACGTTCCGAATTCGCTCACTGACGTGCACGCCTGCCACGGGTCCGGAGTCGGGCCCCAGAATATGGTGCCGGAATCGTTGTAGACATTGCAGTATGTCCATATGAACGTCTTTGAAGGACCTTCAACATCGACCCCTATTCCCCTATGCCATGCTGGGATGTCCACTGCATTCGGGCACCACTTGGTGTCCTGCCAGTGGTTGAAATAATCATCCAAGACAGTTACATCTCCGTTGGCATGGTAGACCGCGAGAGTAAGAAGCAATATCGTCCATTTGTCCCTTTCCTCATATGCCCAGTTATCAGGGCTTGGGTGGAGTTTGAGTTCATTCCTCCTGAACGCGTTTCCATATGCCCATGTCGCGGCTTTGTCCATTGCCTCACATAGCGTGTTCACCCCGCAGCAGAGGCCCATCTGGACATCGAAGGGATTGAAGTCCATCCCACATCCATACGGGCCATCCCCGCCATACGCTTGAGTGGTGTATGGGTAGAGCGGACATCGCAGCAGCCCGTATGTGCATGGTTTGCATTGCACACCACCACCACCCGGTTCGCATTCCCCTGTCGCGGGGTTGACTTCCATATCTATCCTAGTATCAGGGCATAGGCCTGACGGGTCTGATATCGGGGGATTGATGATGTTAAGTGGATTGCACGAGGTATCTGTTATCGGGACATACTTCACATCACAGGTATCATAGGACGAATCCCGTTTCATTGCCGCCCTTATGAACAACGGATCCATCTCCCACCTGCACCCAAGTTCAGAGTGCTTCCTCACACTCGCATGGTATATCTCGCAATCTATTGGGCTTGCAACAGAATGCCAGCCGATTGCCATATGCAGGTCATCAAAGAACGGAGACGCAAGGACATACCACGAGCTTGCATCACCCAGTGGATACATTGCAGTAATGCTCAAGTCAGTTATGTTCCCGAAGCACCTGTCGCAGTTATATATCTCAGTCGGCCTTGAAGGGAAACCCGGCGGGTTCTCAGGAATGGTAGTGACGTCTATCATCTTATATGTCCCAAGATGCCCGATGATATCGCATGCAGAGCCGTTGTCCCCCCAATAATTGAACACGACCGGCACTTGCGAGAAATTGTCGCCAACACCATAGTATTCCTGGCATCTTCTGAACCACATATTGAACATCTGTTCCTTCTTGCTCTCATCCCTTTGCATGAGACCGAAGCTGCAGTTGCTTGTTGTGCAATTAAGTGTAGACCCGAGCATCGGTCCATAGTCATCAAGGAGCTGATAGTGCGCAAGGCCTATTCCACCAGCCGAGACAAGGGCTGGGGTGTTTGTGTATATGAGATCCATGGCGTTGGCAACATCGCGGTCGGACCAATCGCATGTGTAGTTATAGTTCGTTGAATTCGATATTGCAAGATATGTCCACAGGGTTGGCTTGTTGTATTTGTTCAATATTTTTCTTGAGAATTCTACCTTTCGTATGAGCGACTCGTAGAAGCTGCAGTTCTCATCCTTATTCATCGTCCACCCCTGTCCGATAATATCAACGGTGTTGTTCATCTCTGGTCCGTCGACAGGGTGTTCCAGAATTGCGTCAAGCGCAGTCATATTCTCCTCGGGTGGCGATAGCATGATTATGCATCTGGAGCACGAGTTCCTGATTCTCCTGATTGAATCTATTATGTCGTTTACAACACCCGGCTTGTTTATGTCATATGAGAATTCCGGGTCAATAACTATGGGTCCTATTTCACCCCCTCCACCCATGAAATTCAGCACAAAGTTCTCCGTGTTTATTGAGTCGATGTTCAAGCTGTCTGTGTAGAATATATAGACTGGAATCACGCTCGCTCTGAGATAGCATTCTGCTCTAGAGCGCTGCAACCTCTCCTCCCAGCTAAGCACTCCTACGTACGGGAGGTTGGTGGAATTTCCAATCCTCCACTTCACGGCCATTGTCATGTTGTTGAGGCAGTACGCATTCGCTTCATCGAATTCAGAGAACGTAGGCCCCTGTCCATACATGAAGAATCTCATATATTCCTTGTTTGAAGGGGCGCCCCAGAACTGCGGAAGGATCTCCAGATCAGGTTCAGTCCTATATAGATTGCTATCTATCCTATTCTCCAGATTAGCGGCAGTTATCTGCTGGAACCAACAGCTCCCTTCGTATAATGTGTTGTCCTTTATGTATGTTCCGAACAATGGGAACCACCAGGAATGACTTATCCAGTCCCCACCATTCAAGCATAACATCACCGTGCACTCAGGCCTTGCCAAGCTCTGGTTATCCCCGGTTCCATTAAAACTGAAGTTTGTTGCATTCCCTATGTTGGAGAGGGGCTGATTGAGCGTGGTTGTGCAACCAGAAATCAAGATTACAAATGCCATATACATTGCGAAATGTTTCCCCTTCATCATCATACACCTCTGCCACCTATATAGGGTGACCTAGAACGTGGCGTTGAGGACCACCACCTATCGGTCCTGCACCCCTACACACGTGGTTGCTCCCAAAATACTTCTGACCACATTTTGGACATGTGCGCATCTTGATTATGTCCTTATATTTATTCCTCTGCATCCTATATTTTGCTTCCCTGAATGCGCCAGTTATCATCCCATATGGCAAGTGGGCAGGCGCAAGCCCCCACACCTCTTTCTTCCATCCGTATTGCTTCAGGAATGATTTTCTCTCATACATTTGCTCAATCGCAGGTTTTTCCCTTCTGAAGATGTCTGACATGATGCTTTTCTCACTCCGTTCACTCATGGTGCCAGGGGTAACCCGGTTAATGTTCTCTGCAATCCACGGGAAAGTAAGGCTCCTCCCATAAGGGTCTGTGTAATAGACTGGCGGATACGATCCTGCAAGCGAGGAGGAATATATCTTATCAACAGAGCCCATCATCCTAGAGTATGGGCCTACCTTGTACGACTGCCTGTCAGTCTGCCCCTCAAGAGCGTAGTTCTTCACGCCGCTCACCGATGCCGCCTTGTACATTGCATACTTGACATCGTTCAGCTTCCGGAATCTCTTGGAGAACGCCCCTTCCCTTGCAGGGTTCATCCATAGCCTGGAATATGTATAAATTGAAACCGGCGAAGGCACGAAATGGGCTATAGCGCCGCCCAATTCACCCATGGCTTTCCAGGGATGTGGTTTGCTTGGGAACTGCGGCTCAAGCTGACCAGGCATTCCATCGGCAATAAGCCCGTATCTCCTGGATGCCGCGGCAATTGGCTGCGTGATGTGTATGGCTGGCAGGGACAATGTCCTGAGAAGGTTTCCATATGTCATGTGCCTCAAGAACGGCAGGCTCTCCTGCCACCCGAAAGCAGGGAACGTGGAGCGTATGACGTCCGCTTCACTAATCTCAGTTTTCACCCAGTTGAGCTTCCTTGGCTCCGCTATCGCAGGGCTGCCAATAGCCTGATATGTTCCAATATACCCCCACAACCCATAACTTGATGAGGTGTGCCTCCCGCTTCTCACAGGTATGATACCAAGGAACGACATCTCGTATATGCTTCGGGTGATGTTCTTGTTGAACCGCGCCATATCCTTATCAAAGTTCTTTGGCATATCCCCTCCAATACCAATCAAATCTGTAACCAATGGGTAGTTATGGAGTCTTAGCAGCTTTTTCCTATAGTCCTTGATTTCCGAATTTAATCGTTTCTTTAGCTTTTGTCTTTCCTTAGCATCCTTCTCATCATTTAGCTGCTGCTGGAGCGTCATTGTGTTCTTTAGGTAATCGTCCTGAAGGGCCTTTATGGAGTATGCCTGATTCCCATAGATTAGGTCCTCTGATTCATATCTCGTTTTCAGGTCAGAAAGCGTCTGCCAGCTCTGA
>JBDRKD010000019.1:0-4988 GCA_043814255.1 Microcaldota archaeon | reverse complement strand
GAAATATTAATCGTTAAATGATAGTTAGATTATTGTTTCTTTGTTTTACTTTTTTCCTTTTTCTTATCAACTGGATTGTAGACGGATTAAAAGCGCTTACACCAGTAACGGTGGCGGCCGCTCCGGGAAACTGCTCAGCGCTTGTGCGCTGGACTCGAGCCACACAGTACAAGCGCTCCGAAGAAAAAGCCTACGGTCTGATCAACAACTAATGCGATTTATTAAATACTGTTGCGTGCTAGTACAGTAATGGTGGTTTCATGATTAAGTTGGTCCTTCTGAGGCACGGTGAGAGCCTATGGAATAAGGAGAACCTGTTCACAGGTTGGATGGATGTTGATTTATCTGAAAAAGGCGTAAAAGAAGCTGAAGAGGCTGGGAAGTTACTGGATAACGAAGGGTATGTGTTCGATGTTGCTTTCACGTCAGTACTCAATAGGGCGATAAGAACCTTGTGGATTACATTGGATAGGATGAATCTTATGTGGATTCCAGTCTATCGCTCCTGGAGACTCAATGAGAGGCACTATGGCGCATTGCAAGGACTGAATAAAGCAGAGACTGCAAAAAAGTATGGAGAGGAGCAGGTGCATATCTGGAGGAGAAGCTATGACTCGAAGCCCCCTGAGCTTGAAAAAACAGATGAACGATATCCTGGAAAAGACCCGAAATACAAAGAATTGGGTGAAAACGATATTCCTGTTGCCGAATGCTTGAAGGACACAGTGGAACGCTTTTTGCCTTATTGGCATGAGGAAATAGCACCTGCCATAAAGAGTGGGAAGAAAGTCCTGATAGCCGCCCATGGGAACAGCCTGCGAGCACTTGTCAAGTATCTTGATAATATCTCTGACGAGGAGATAACTGGATTGAATATCCCAACTGGAGTTCCCCTTGTTTATGAATTGGATGATGAGCTGAAACCGATTAAGCACTATTACCTTGGGGATAAGGAGAGGATAAAGAGTGCACTGAAGAATGTGGCAAATCAGGGGAAAGCCAAGTAATCATGCAACAACAAGCTTAAGGTAATCCATCTTTCTGCTCGACTGGAACGCCCTGAAGAGTTTTTTTACTCTAGTAGAATCACCTTCAAGAACGAATATGTCGAGGCATTTGTGTTTTTTTGATAGACTTCTCAGGTGAGAGTGCGTCTGTGTGGTTATTATATCATCAAACTCGTGTTTTATCCTTGTAACTGTGTTCTCCGCCTTTTTCTGATGGACAACGAGCAATATGCTGTTTAGTTCTCCTTTCAGCTCTGATTTCTCCTTTGTGTCTACCACTAGCATCTTGACGCCTGCTCTTATGGTCTCGGACCGCCCGGACATCCCGAGAGCGATCTGCAGCTTGTCTAGATCCTCGAGAAGTTCCTCATTCAGGGATATGCTAACTATAACCACATAATCACCATGTTAATAATTGCTTTATAAACCGAAAAGAATATATTATTAACAAAAAGATTAAATATTAATATGGTGTTCTCCTTTTGGTGATATGGTGAGATGGATTCTCCTTTCTGTGCTTGTATTTGCATTTCTTTTTGTTGGATGCACTTCCGATTCGAGTGAAGGTACTAAGCGCGAGGGAAAGATCGATGTCATCGTGAGTATACTCCCGCAGAAAGAGTTCGTGAAAGCTGTTGGCGGGGACAATGTTGAAGTGCATGAGCTCATATCGCCAGGTAGCAGTCCTGCAACATATGAACCGAGTCCGCAGGATCTGGTGAAGGTCGAACAAGCCGATGTTTATTTCAGAATAGGACACATACCTTTTGAGAAATCACACGTTAACGGGTTCTCATACCTGAATCCGGACATGCTAATTGTGGATACATCCATGGGAATAACCCCGAGGTATTTTGGTGAAGATGAGGGGAACCACCATGAAGGAGTTGAGGAAGGACACAACCACTTGGGGATTGACCCACACATATGGCTCTCGCCCAAACTCGTAGTCGTTCAGGTGGAGAGGATATATGATGCTCTTGCTGAAATCGATCCGGAGAACTCAGCGGAATATCGAAAGAATGCTGACGATTACATTTCAAGACTCAATAAAGTTGATGAAGAACTGCGAATTTCTTTTAGCAGTATAAAGACGAGAAAGCTCATGGTCTTCCATCCAGCCTGGGGCTACTTCGCGGATAATTACGGACTTGAACAGATTGCAATAGAGCAAGATGGGAAGGAACCAACCGCAGAGCAACTGAAGCATATTATAGATGAGGCCAAGAAAGAGAACATAAAGGTCATCTTTGTGCAGAAGCAATTCAGCACTATGGTAGCAGCATCAATTGCAGAGGAGATTGGTTGTGTTGTTGTTCCCCTAGACCCTCTCGCAGAGAACTACATCGAGAACATGAGGACTATGGGAAAAGTGATTTCGGAATTTGGGAAATGATTTTGGGCCGATTCCATGAAAAGAAAGGAGATAATCACCGTAAGAGATGTTTCATTCAGCTATGATGGAAACCCATTTCTGGAAAGAATCAGCCTCTCGGTCTATGATGACGACTTTCTTGGGATGATAGGGCCGAACGGAGGTGGGAAAACCACACTCATAAAACTAATTCTTGGAATCCTCCAACCTGATTCTGGGGAGATAAAGATTTTCGGGAAAGACCCTAGGAGTGGACGCAGGGATATTGGTTATCTGTCCCAGTTCGAAAACATAGATTTCGATTTCCCGATAACAGTAATGGATATAGTGATGATGAGTAGATTGGGGAAAGGGCTCTTTAAGGGGTATTCAAACGAAGATGTGAATGCTACAACTGAAGCACTCAAACAAATGAGGATGTGGGAACTTAGGGAAAAGAAACTGAATGAACTGTCTGGGGGGGAGAAACATCGTGTGTTCGTTGCCAGGGCGCTCGCCAACAAGCCAAAGCTACTGATCCTTGATGAGCCGTTGGCAAACCTAGATATACACATACAGGAAAACTTCTATGAATTACTGAAAGAGCTTAACAGGAGCATTGCGATAGTTGTCGTGGACCATAATTTGGATATGCTTTCAAAATACGTGAAAGAAGTCGCGTGCATAAACAAGTGCAACAACCATGGGTTGAGGTATCATGGGTTGGACACAATGAGAATGAAGAAGGTGTGTGAGATATAATGTTAGAAATCCTGCAATACCAGTTTTTCCAGAATGCATTAATCGTAGCGGTCCTTGCATCCATAGCAGCTGGGGTCATCGGAACATTTATAGTAATAAAACGGATGTCCCTTATAACTGGAAGCATAGCGCATACTTCATTTGGTGGCTTGGGAATCAGTTATTATCTTGGTTTTAATCCATTGGTTGGTGCAACCATATTTAGTCTGTTTGCTGCAACAAGCGTTGCGTTTCTCAGAAAAAAAGCCGAGAATAGGTTGGATACATTACTCAGTTTTTTATGGGCGACTGGGATGGCAGTAGGGCTGGTATTCATGTTCATCACTCCAGGATACGCAACTGACCTTTTCACCTACCTCTTTGGGAACATACTGTTGGTAAGCTCGTTTGACCTATTGCTCCTCACAGTCCTGGATTTGATAATCATAGTTACTGTTTTTCTGATGTACAACTCTTTCCTCGCGGTTATTTTTGATGAGGAATATTCTGAGGTAAGGAACATCCCGGTTTCAACAGTATATGTTATCTTGTTTTGCTTAATTGCGCTCACTGTGATTATGGTCATCAGGGTCATTGGAATTGTCTTGATGATTGCCCTTCTTACGATGCCCGCTGCCACGGCACAACTGTTTAATAGAACAGTGAAAGGGATGATGGTTGCCGCTACGGTGATTACCTTGTTCTCCACTGTGGCCGGCTTGTTTATATCCTACGTTATGGACGTTTCCACTGGCCCGATAATAGCACTGCTAACCTCGCTAATCTACGTTGGAGGCATTGCGTATAAACACCTTAGGCAGAGGGGGGAATCTCCAGGTTATGTTGGGAAGGGATGCGCCTAATTAGGCTGGCAAGTACCGGTGGTGCGAAGAACGTTGTGAGTAATGCCATAGAGGCCATTATAGAATACTCTTGTTGGGTTAGAACAGCTTTAGAAAGACCGATAGATGCGATGATGAGTGCAACCTCCCCTCTAGGCACCATGCCCGCCCCAACCACAAGAGCTTCACTTGCTGACAGCTTGGCATAGAGTGACGCCATCGTGCAGCCAATTAGCTTTGTGATAATCGCAAGGAAGGTAATGATAAGTATTGGGATAAAGAATTCTGAAATGGCACTCACGTCAACAAGCATGCCTAAGGAAATAAAGAATATTGGCATGAACATTAACTCCAGCCCATATGTCTTTTCTTCTAGGGACCCATAATGCCTGCTTTTATTCAGTATGAGTCCTGCGATGAATGCCCCCACTATGGCGGATAGGTTGACTACTTCTGCCACATAGGAGAAGAATAGCATGAGGGCCAGGGCCAATGTGAAGCGACGTGCCCCCAGCTCTCTCCTGTCGAAATAGCGTATGAAATACTTCCCACTGATTACTGCGCCTGCGATAAATATAAGCGCTGTGAAGAATGTAGATGCAATAGATTCTAATTGTGCACCTTCTCCGCTAGTCATGTTGAGTACCAATGAGAGGATAAGAAGTGCTAGGACATCGTCAATGACAGCTGCACCTATAATAACTTGCGAGAACCTCTCTTTAACTACATTCATCTCTTTTAGGATTGCTACTGTAACCCCAACACTCGTTGCGGTTAGCGTGGCTGCCATGAACATAGTATATGCAAAATTCTCACCGGTATATGTCGCATATGCATAACCGACAGTAAATGGAAATATGACACCTGCGAGAGCGACTAAGAAGTTTTCCCTTGAGAATATGTGCTCTATCTTACTGTGTAAACCAACTTTGAAAAGGAGAATTATTGCTCCTAGTTGGGCGAATATTGTTACGATGCTCTGGTCGCGGATGATACTTGGTGGTTCCAAGGGGATATCAAACGGAAGGGACATCCCATGGAGGA
>JBDRKD010000018.1:0-8430 GCA_043814255.1 Microcaldota archaeon | reverse complement strand
CCTAAAAAAGGTGTAGATATGTTGAAGGTTGAAAAAATCGCAAATGGAACGGTTATAGACCACATAACAGCTGGAAGGGGTTTGCGTGTATTGGATATTCTGAATATTAAATCGGGTTACACGGGAAAGGTCGCGCTTGTTATGAACGCGCCGAGCGACAAGATGGGAACGAAAGACATTGTGAAGATAGCTGGAAAACATATAGATGACAATACGGCTGACAGGATAGCGCTTGTCGCGCCGGAGGCTAGCCTGAATATTGTGAAAGAATACGAGGTCGTTGAGAAACGCAACGTAAAACTAAGGGAACGGTTGATCGGGATAATTAAATGTCCAAATCCAAAATGCATAACGAACCATGAGTCCATGGAGAGCGACTTCAGGGTAGATGGTGATGCCGTCCGTTGCATGTATTGTGAGAGACCCTTCAAACCCCAGGAAATTTCAGTATAGCTATTTCGTGAGAACCCTTGCACCGTCTTTTTCTATAACAACGGTCCTTTCTGCCTGTGAGACCAACCCTTTTTTCGAGTCGCTTAGGATAGGATATGGCTTTAGGATTCCAAAGGACATAAGCTCCTTCAGAGCGGAATTTAGGAGGAGTTTTGATTTGAAATCCCTGTAGAGCCAACGCTCCGCAAATGGAAGACCATCAAACTTGTCTCGCACATAGTTGAGAAGTCTCCTGGATTCCCTCATACGGACTGGGCGCTGCTCAATGAACATGAATATCTCAACTTGTGAGCCCTCTGAGACATTGCCTGCGCCGTCTGTTGCGAATGGCTCTATGGCAAATACGTCCCCTTCCTTAAGCACATATGAAGAGGATGTTTTGATGTTTGGAATCTCCACCCCCACATGTAGTTTAAATTTTCCCAACATGTGCCCCGTAAGGTTGGAGACTGGTTTGAAGCCCCTTTTCTTTATCTCCTCTTCTATGGTCGCCCCAACCTCGCCGTTCTTGACCCCGGGCTTCATTGTGGCTATTGCTGCCTCGAGGGCCGCCTCGCTTGCTTCCACCAATTTTCCATTTTCACAAGACAGATCAACTGTAAGTGCCGTGTCCCCTATGTAACCATTCACGTGTGTCCCTATATCCAGTTTGACTACGTCTTTTTCCCCGAATGTTTTTTCGCACTTGTGTTCCGGCGTGTAATGGGCAGCCTGTTCGTTTATGGATATGTTTACTGGAAAGGATGTCTCGGCTCCCCTTGAACGTATTCCGTTTTCTATGCTCTCTGCAACCTCGAGTAGCTTTGCTCCTGGTTTTATCAATTTTGCAGAGTTTTCGAGAACCTCTCTTGCAATCCTGCCTGCTTTCTCATAGTCTTCCATTGCCATGTCAACCCTCCAGTTTCTCAAGTACCCTTAGGAGTTCGCCTGTGTTCCTTATCGCATAGTCGGCTGGACCTCTTTGCCTAGTTTTTGAGATGATAACGGTATGCATACCTGCCTGCTTTGCGGGGCGGATGTCCTTCCCCTGAGAATCCCCGACCATTATGCATTGTTGTGGCCTCAGCTTGAGTTTCTTGAGTATCGATGCATAAAATTCCTTTGATTTGTTTCTGCCGAACTCCTGCGTTACGAACATGTTGTGGAACATTAGGTGTAGGCCAAGACGTATTACCTTGTCCCATTGTTTTAGTGTGTTTCCCTCTGATGCTATGTAAAGCCTGTAACCAATATCCCTTAGCTTAAGTATTGTTGTTTTCGCCTCAGGAAACGGGAGGATGCTTGCCTTTGTATTGTGGTATGCGACAATGCCTGCTGCGATGATGCGGGGGGAATAATCTGCACCAATCTCCTTGAGCATCTCGTCAAAGTGGTAATCGTAGTTGGAGCTATGCTTTTTGATTACGTTCAGCAATGTATTGTATGCCTTCTGCTCGCTTACATTCAGGCCTGATTCCCTCATCGCGTTTATTGCATTGCGCCTGGCCCTCTCGGCAAACTCCGTGGTTGGGTAAAGGGTGTTATCCAAATCAAAGAATATTGCCTCTATTTTCATGTTGAAAAATTGCATTTACTGTTTTATATCTTTATGTGGGAACTCAAAACTCCCCAAGCGAACTCTGGGTTCCTTTGAATTTTAGGTCGTCCTCGCCATATCCAAGCTCCTTTAGTATCTTAAGCACTGCAGGAAGAATCTGGTTGTTTATGTAGTAGTCCGCGTCGTAGTCCTTCGCGAAATCGATTGGCTCTGCCTTGTATGAAATCGGTTCGCTTCCTTTTGCGCCCACCCTCGCTTTGGTGTTCCGCTTCATGCGCATCTGCATTCTCTTGTTCTCGATTTTCTTTCTGAGTTGGTCTGAGATTCTGGCATTCTTTGTAATCACATATTCAACAACAGAGCCAACGTCTGCTGGGTGGCCTTTCTCGCGCAATTTCTCAGCCACGACCATCTCTGGGCTTATTACCTCGTATGCCTCGAACCTTCTCTTGATTTGGTTCGTTATTACAAGGTCTTCCATCGCTACTTTTCCCTCTCTGAGATTTGTTATTGTTGATTTTACTATCGATACTGCCTTCTCTTTGCTTCCCTCTTTTAGTATTGCTTCGAGAACGGCTTGCTGGGTCTTCTTTGAGATCGGGGACCAGTCCCGCCTTACCAACTCGAACCCCCTTATCTTGATGCGCCCATCCTCTCCGATGAGGGCGTATTTCTTCTTTGCGCCCAACCCCTCCTTCTTCCCCTGAACCTTCTTTGTAACAAAGAGACCACGTGGATAGAACCCCTCAAGCTCAAGCTCCATGTTCCCGGGGAGATCCTTGTTAACTTTCTTCATGAACTCCAGGGCCTGATGGCGTTTCTTTTTTCCAAGGAGTAAAAAAATGGAGTCGGTGTCGCCATATAGAACCTCAAACCCCTCTTTCTCTGCTTCTTTAGCTGTCTCCTGTATGTAGTGCCTCCCGAGAGACGTGACCGCCTCTCCGCATTCCAATGAGTACCATCTTGAGCGTGGGTATGCAAGCATCCCATAGAAGCTGTTCGAGAGGACTTTCAGTGCCTGTTGCCTCGCATTTAAGGTAACGTATTCCTTGGAATCCCTCGGTAACTGCTTAAGCTCCTTCTTTATACTGGAACGGTGGGACACAAGATTATTCAGGACTTCTGGGATTAGACCCTTCCTTTTTGAGCAGAAATGAGAGCCTGATGGCGAGATGTGCGCCTCCTCTTTTGTGCAGCAATCACAATCGATCATGTCTGGATCTATATTATACGAACAGATTATGGATGGGTAAAGGCCGCGGAAATCGAATACTGCGAGGTTATCATATGCCCCTGGATTCGGCAGCTTCACATACGCGCCTTTGAGCATGCTTGTCGCTCTCTCCTTCACCAGTTCTTCGCGCGGCCTGTTGGGAACGATGATATCGCGTTCGTAGGAGCTCAGGAATAACAGGAGTTCTACAAGATTCCCGGTGGATGTGCCCGCGATTTCGAATAACGGAATGTGTACTATTCTTGAAAGCTCAATCTCCATTGGAATGATTCTCTCTCCAACCGCATATGTTGTGCGGGCATCTTCCAGAGAATAGTCCGCTAGTTTTCCTATTTCGCTTTCGTTGTCCCACATCTCCCAGATACCCAACTTGTCTACCATGAGCTTCTTCTTTCCAACAATCTCCTCATATGCGTTCTGTAGGGTGAATTTGTATATCTTCAGGGCACCTATTGTCCCAAGGAAACGTACAATCGGGTAGAGGTCTAGATGAAGCCTCCCCGTTACCTTTACCTCGTTGAACATTCCCCTTCTTCTTGTCCTGAATGTCGAGCCGTCCCTGCCCAATCCTAGGTTCAGACCGCATGCGTCGGCTCTTTGCTTTAGATAGGGGAGGTCGAATGATGTGGAATTGTAGCCAAGCAGCATCTCTACATCGTTCTTCCTTATCACCCGGAGGAACTCGGCTATCATCTCTTTCTCGCTGCCCATGTCCTTTGAGAACGATCTCCCGGTCTTGCGATATGTGATTACGCCCTCGCTCTCCCCTGCATAGCTTATCATTATCGCCGGGTCTTTCTTCTCCCTTGGAGCGCCTGCTGGGTTATATGTCTCTATGTCAAAGGCGAGGGTCCTGAGATTTGTGTTTGATTCTCCGGTATCCCGTATTGAGCGTATGAACTTTCCCTCACACTCAAGCTCCAATATGTTGAATGGCGTGAGTCCCTTGTCTATAAAATAGCGGCGCGCGAACCGTATATCGTGCTCGTATGGTGTGCCTAGTTCCCAGAGGTGGGGGCGCAACAGCGGTACGTGAGATGGGTGGTGGCAGTACACCTTCAGGACTTCTGTCTCCTTGCTGCGGAGCTTTTTCCTTATCTTCTCGATGCGCTTTATTGTGACTGTCTCGTCCTTGTTTTGGATAGATAGTGCCTCAAGTTTCTTTTTTGCCCGCTCTAGATCCTCTGCCCAGAAATAGAAGTATGGTTCGAACGAATCGTCATATACCCTGAGGAAGCGTTTGTGTTTTAGGAGTAATCGAATTAGTGCCTTTCCGTTTTTTGTTGTGTAGTCTGCCTCTATGATTGTAGCTCTGAACCTCTTCATGAAGATAGTTTGGGGTTTATTATTAAAAAGATTGATTAACTAGCCTTTCCAACAAGCTGGTAGAAGGACGCATCTTCATTGGGACCTTTCTTGAAGTCACTGTAAACTGTTACTGTGAAACCATTATCCTCAAGCTCGTTTATGGCAACCTTTAATGGAACTGGATGAAACTTCAGGACAAATGAACCGCCATCTACAAAATCGAATTTTTCGATTACTCTCCCCTGTTCGCTGGTGAATGTTACTTTTACGCCTTCTCCTGAATAGTAGCCGCTTCTTCCGTAAACGGGGTTGTTCCCGTTTATTATGCTGTCAAAGTTTCTGTAGTCCACAATAAAAACTCCCGTGGGTTCTAGCAATCCCCTTACCTGCTTTATAACGTGTCTTCTCTCAACGTCTCGTAAGTGACAGAAAGAATTTCCCAAGCACAGGGCTGCCTGAAATTTTACTCTGAACGTGTTTCCTATCTGTCTCCAATCTGCGGCAACTGGAAGGAAGTCTTTGGAGACTCCGTGTCTTCGTGCGTTTTCCTTAGCCTTTTTGAGCATGTGAACGCTTCCATCAAGGGAGACTACATCGAATCCGTTTTTCAAAAGCATTATTGTGTCAAACCCTGTTCCAGTAGACATGTCGAGAACTCTCTTTACGCCTCTTTCATCAAGTAATTTACAAAAGAAATTCCCGTAGGATCTAGCTCTCGTGTTCCAATTCGCCACTTTATCCATATATTCAGAAACTTGTCTAGGATATTGTGTGTAACCCCTGTCTGTTGGTTTTTTATTGTACATGAAAAAGTAAGTTTAGATTAGAGTAAATTTATAATTTTGGGTGAAAAATTGGGAAAAAGTAAAGTTTAGAAAGGTATAAATTATTTGTTCTTCCCAAATTTGTCATGGGGCTATCGAAGCGCGATTCCAAGCTTTTATTCGAGCTTGATCTGGATTCTCGGCAGAGCAATCTCTCACTCGCGAGAAAGCTCAGGATAAGCAAGAACACCGTAGCGTCAAAACTCGAGAGATTTCAGAGGGAAGGGTTAATCAGAGACTTCTATACCGTCATAGACGTTGGGAAACTCGGTTACAGAGGAATACGGGTGTACATAAAGCTGAGAAGGTGCCCTCCGAAGAAAAGGGAGGAGGTTGTAAAGTACCTTGTGCATAGTCCCATCACCTGGTGGGTTGGGAACATAGAGAAAGAATTCGATATAGGGTTCGTGGTGTGGATAAAGGAACTCTGGGAATTTGAGCCAGTCTGGAGGAAGTTCGAGAAGAAGTTTCACAGCTATATGGCACGCATATGTCTCTGCCTCTATACTGGAGTTTATGAAGGAACGTATGGGTTTCTTGAGCCTGAGAAAAAGAGGAACGTCTACTACATAGGAATGCATTCCAAGGTAGATGTGACTGAAAACGAACTGCGGGTTCTCAAGCTTATTTCAAACGATGCGCAAGCAAGGACAGTCTCGATGGCCTCGAGACTTGGGCTTTCGCCGCTGACTGTACAACACTGCATAAGGAGGTTGAAGAACAAGGGGATAATAAAGGGGTTTAGGATAAGGCTTGATGTTTCTTCTTTAGGATATACGTTCTACAAAATAGATTTTCAAATATCAAACATGGAGATACGAGAACGCATGCTCGCTTACGTTTTGTCACTCCCAAACGTCATATTCGTAGATGAATCCATAGGATTCGCTGATTTAGAGTTGGGGGCTGTTTTCAAAACACATGGAGAATTCAGGGAGTTCCTGGATGAATTTATGAAACATTTTTCGAAAAGTGTGGCTGACTCAAGTTACTTCATATATCTGAAAGTGCATAAAATAAAGCACTTCTAACCTTTCTTCTTCTCGTAATCCCCTATTGCCTTATGAAGGGCATCGGCTGAGAGGTTCGAGCAGTGCATCTTTGTTGGGGGCAGGCCCCCGAGGGAATCGGCGACGTCTGCGCGGGATAGATGCTTAGCCTCCTCCAGTGTCTTCCCTTTTGCGAGGTCTGTTATCATGGAGCTTGTGGCTATTGCCGCTGCACAGCCCATTGTCTTGAATTTTATATCTGTTATCCTCCCGTCATTTACCTTTATGTACAGATACATTACGTCTCCACATTGGGGGTTGCCAACCTTTCCAACACCATCTGGATTTTCCATGTCGCCCATGTTGTGCGGGTGCAGGAAGTGGTCCATAACTTTCTTAGTGTACATGTTCTACCTCTGTTGTGTGTTTCTCCTTGAATTCCCTCATCTCGTCATCAGAAGTAAATGGGGATATTGAGCGCAATGATTCAACTGTCTTTGGGAGAATCTCTAGCACACGGTCAATCTCATTGTCCGTATTATATTTTGAGAGAGTGAGCCTTAGTGATCCGTGGGCGTCCTCGGGCATGAGCCCTATTGCCAAGAGAACGTGGGATGGCTTAAGGGACTGTGAAGAACATGCCGACGCAGTTGATGCATAGATGCCGTTTGCATCGAGCGCCAACACCAGGCCCTCGCCCTCTATGAACTTGAAGGATATATTCACGTTATTTGGCAGTCTGGGGTTTCTGGTTCCATTGAGGCGCGTATCCTTAATGTCAATGATTCCATCGATGAGTCTGTCGCGAAGGCGCTTCACATCATCGTTCTTGTCTATCTCTTTTGCCGCCATTCTGGCTGCAGCACCAAACCCAACTATGCCTGGAACGTTCTCTGTTCCAGCACGGATTCCTTTCTCGTGACCACCGCCGTGGGCAAGAGGGAACAGCTTAGTGCCTTTTTTCACATATAGCGCCCCTATTCCTTTTGGACCATGAAACTTATGGGAGGAGATCGATAGCATGTCTACGTTAAGAGCATGTACGTCTGTCGCTATCTTCCCTACGCTTTGAACTGCATCTGTGTGGAAGGGTATCCCACTTTCCCGTGCAATCCTGCCTATCTCTTTGATTGGCTGTATTGTGCCTATCTCGTTGTTCGCGTGCATTATTGATATGAGGATTGTGTCCGAAGTTATGGAGTTGTTGATTGCGTCAGGCTCAACTATCCCTTCCTGCGTCACTGGTACATATGTCACTGAAAACCCATTCTTCTCTAGATATTTGCATGTGTTCAGAACAGCAGGGTGCTCGATTGTGGATGTTATTATATTGCCCTTCTTGTGCCTGTATGCTATCCCTTTCAATGCGAGGTTATCCGACTCTGTCCCGCCAGAAGTGAACACAATCCCATCCGGCTCTGCGTTTATGAGGTCTGCAATGCTCATTCTTGCGTCATCTATCGCCTCTCTTGAGCGGGCTCCGAATGAGTGCGTGCTTGATGCATTTCCATATTTATCGGTAAGGTATGGTATCATTTCCTCAAATACCCTTTTGTCCATCCTAGTCGTTGAGCCGTTGTCTAGGTATATTGAGTCATTTCCTATCATGGCCACTGAGACACATCCCACAGTCATAGTCTGTGTTTGATATTCTTGAATGTTGGTCGCATAGCAGTCCCTTCCTCCTAGCAGTTATGCAAAGTTCACACATCTCCCTCGCAAGCTGTTCCCCTCCGATGGTCCCGGATGCGACTTCCTTGGATATCTCCGCTATCCGTTTCCTCATGTCTGGGGTGAGTTGTATTGCCCTGCCTCTCTTCCCGGATACGTATTGGGAAACCGCAGCTGGAGTTACTCCGAGAGCCTTGGCTATGTTTGTCTGATTTATTCCGAGTTTCTTGAGTTCCTTAACAATCTCCGCCGTAATTGCTGGGATTAAGTACCAGATTGTTATTTGACATGGTAATTTCATGATTAACAATTGTTAATATATAAATATAAATCTTGCGCAAACTTATAATTTTTGGAGTATAATCATTATTTATGGATACCTTTGCAGTATTTGCAGTTGCATCCGCTGCCGTT
>JBDRKD010000017.1:0-15694 GCA_043814255.1 Microcaldota archaeon | reverse complement strand
GGTCCAGACTATTGAGATCTGAGAGGAAAAGTGTTGCTGCGATCACATCTTGTGGGGTTGTCTCTGCAGCTCTCAGGACTTTTTCAAGATTTCCTAGAACAGTCTCTGTTTGTTGACCGAAGTCCCCCTCTCTGCAAATCTGTCCTGAAAGGAATACCTTGTTACCTATTTCAACGGCATGGGAGTATGGCCCAACAGGTGCTGGCGCATCCTTAGCCATAATGATTATTTTGTTCTCCCCAGCACCTTTCTTGGCTATTAACGATACCTCCACCTTAACACTCTTTGGAAGTACGGCCATCTCAACAGCCTCCCTTGCTGGCGGGTTTGATGGGAAAACCTGCGTAAAAGCCTCATTGACTGCGCCGAAATCACTGAAATCGCTCAGATACACGCTAGCCTTAAGCACGTCACCCATATTCATCCCTGCCTCCTTCAGCACTGCCTCAAGCTGTTTAAGGACATTCATTGCCTGGGTCGCGGCATTTCCTTCACCAGAAATCTGCCCGGACAGATAAAGGCTGTTCCCAGCCATCATCGCTTGTGAGTAGGGGCCTATTGCTTCTGGTGCCTCCTTTGAAAAAATAACCTGTATTGGTTTCTTTGAGGCGATGAGTGATAACTGAAGATCCGCATTGTCTGACAAGTTTCCGGTTTGCACACACTCCCGGGCTGGCTTGTGTGTCCCGAAGAAATCTGCATAAGCAGCATTGAATTCGGCAAACTTCCCCATGTCTCCCAAAAGAACCTTTGCCTTGACAACATCTTCTGGTTTATAACCTGCATCTGTGAGCAATGAAAGTGCCTTAGCAAGAGCATCCCTGGTGCTTGTTCCCATGCCTCCGGATTTGCCAAGTATCCCGGTAGTTATGGCCGTGTTTCTAGTTCCGCATAAAGCGGCGCCGAGAGTGCATATTGGGGAATATACCTTAACTATCCTGTTCGGAGAGCTTCCTAAGTTATCTCCTTTAAAACCAGCGCCTCCTCCACCTCCCACAAATGCGGCTCTATCTTTCCCATGCCTATTGGATTGCATCAACATCATCTCACCTCTCCCAAGAATAAGAGATAGATTAATGCGAAAAAAACATATAAGTTCTTCTCTGAACAGGGCATCTTCAGAAAAACTTTTATACTTTGTACCATCTCATCGTATGGCCGTTTATCGGGGGGTTTATTATGAAACGAACGCCGTTCTACGAGATGCATAAGGCAGCAGGCGCAAAGATAGTCCCATTCTTTGGTTGGGAGATGCCTGTTCAATACAAGGGCCTTGTTGAAGAGCACATGAATGTAAGGACAAAATGCGGATTGTTCGATGTTTCGCACATGGGGGAAATCCATGTGACCGGTTCGGGTGCGTTCGACGCAATCCAGAAGCTCATAACCAATGACTTGGGGAAGGCTGGCGATGGGAAGGCACTCTACACCCCGATGTGCTATGAGGACGGAGGCATCGTTGATGACCTTATAGTCTATCGGTTCTCAAAGGAGAAATTTATTATCGTTGCGAATGCCTCCAACATAGAGAAGGATTACGAGTGGATGGATGAAAAGCTTGAGGGAGTGGACGTTGTGAACAAGAGCGATGAGACTGCGCAGCTCGCTCTCCAGGGCCCCGATGCCCAGAAAGTGCTCTCCAGAATAACTGAAACAGACCTCAACACAATAGGGAGGTTCTGCTTCTCTGAGATAATGGTTGCAGGAATCGACGCACTTGTTTCCAGGACAGGTTACACTGGCGAGGATGGGTTTGAGCTCTATTTCTCCGCTGATAATGCCGCTCCTATTTGGGATGGGATTATGGGGGCAGGGAAGGAAGATGGGCTGATGCCAATAGGCTTGGGTGCAAGGGATACCTTGAGGCTTGAGGCAGGGCTTATGCTTTATGGGAACGACATCGATGGGAACACAACACCCCTTGAAGTCCCGTTGAAATGGACCGTTTCCATGGACAAGGAGTTCATTGGGAAGAAAGCCTTGATTGAGAATGAACGCAGGAAGAAACTTGTTGGGTTTGAGCTTCTCGAACGCGGAGTCCCAAGGCACGGTAATGAAGTGATTATAGACGGGGAGAATAAGGGCGTTGTGACTAGCGGAACTTTCTCCCCAACATTCAAGAAACCGATTGGCTTCTGTTTCGTTCCACCTGATCACCCGAAAGAGAAGAACATAGGAGTTAAGATTCGCGATAAGGTTCATGAGGCAAAGGTAACCACGACAAGGTTCTACCGGAGGGATGTGAAATGAAATTTACTAAAGAGCATGAATGGGTTAAATTGGAAGGGGACGTTGCAACGGTTGGTATAACCGATTATGCACAGGAGCAGCTTGGGGATGTTGTTTCTATTGACATGCCCACGGTCGGAAAAACTGTGAAACAGAACGATGAGCTGTTGATAATCGATTCGATGAAGGCATCTTCGCCTGTTTATGCACCGGTTTCTGGAGAGGTTGTTGAAGTGAACTCTGAATTGGAGAATTCACCGCAGATGGTTAATGAGTCCCCCCTGGAGAAGGGATGGATGGCTAAGCTGAAGGTGTCTGACCTGAGTGAGTTGGACAAGCTAATGGGGGAAGAGGAGTACAAGAAATTCGTAGAGGAATCGGAATGAACTACGTCCCGAATGATGAGATAGCCGAAATGCTGAAGACCGCCAAAGTGAAGGATATACGTGAGCTTTTTCAGGCAGTTAAACCTAAGCTTAACAGGGAGCTTGAACTCTCCCCAGAAAAAAGCGAACTCGAACTCAGGGAGCACATGCTAAAACTCTCTGAAAAAAACAAACCGCTGAAGTATTTCATTGGTGCGGGGGCTTATGACCATTATATCCCAAGCACAGTGGACCACATGGCATCGCGTTCAGAATTCTATACTGCATACACCCCATACCAGGCAGAGGTGAGCCAGGGAACGCTCGGGGTGATTTACGAGTTCCAGACGTATGTCTGCATGCTCACGGGCATGGATGTTGCGAATGCTTCCATGTATGACGGGGCAACCGCGCTTGCAGAGGCAGCATTTATGGCCTGTGATGCAACTGGGAGGGACGAGATTGCCGTTCTCGGTTCGCTGAATCCGAACTACATGCGCGTTCTCAAAACATATTGCGATGCGAAGGATGTGAACATCGTGGATGAATTTACCGGGAAATCAGCATGTGCGATTATGCAGAACCCTGATTTCGAGGGAAACGTACATGAATTGGGGGGGCATTCCAAGAAAGCACATGAATCGGGTGCCCTATTCATCACTTGCGTTGTGGAGCCAACTTCCCTCGCGCTTCTCAAGCCACCTGGTGAATGCGGTGCAGATATTGTGGTTGGGGACATGCAGTCTTTTGGGAATCCAATAGACTTTGGGGGCCCCTATGTTGGGTTCATTGCAGTGAAGAAGGAGCATATACGAAGAATCCCAGGCAGACTTGCGGGAAAAACGACTGACGACCAGGGGAGAGAGGGTTTCATACTTACGTTGCAGGCAAGGGAGTAGCACATCAGAAGAGAACGGGCAAGCAGCAACATATGCTCCAATCAGGCACTCTGTGCACTTGCTACGACAGTCTATTTGGCCAGTATGGGAAGAACCGGGTTGAGAAATGTTGCCAAGCTTTCCTACTCAAGGGCACATTCACTCCAAGAGAAGCTGGGTAAACTGGGGTTCGAACTCCAGAACAAGAAGCCGTTCTACAATGAGTTCGTTGTGAAATGCCCTGTAGAACCCAAGAAGATAGTAGAGAAGCTGGCAGAGAACGGCATGATGGCAGGGCTTGATTTGGGGGATGAGAGAATGCTCGTATGCTGCACTGAGAAAAACACCGAGGAAGATATTGAAGGATATGTGCATCTAGTGAGGGAACTTGTATGAAACTTATATTCGATTACAAAGGGATGAATTCAGGGTATGTTCCTGAGTCCAAGGATGAGCTTCCTGAGCCTTTCACCCGCAGAAACCTGCCATTGCCGGATGTGAGCGAGGTGCAGGTAATAAGGCATTACACCAAACTCTCCACCCTTAATTACGGAGTTGACACTGGTTTCTATTCCCTTGGTTCCTGCACAATGAAGTACAATCCAAAAATAAACGAGGATTGTGCGAGGCTGAGCGGCTTCTCCGCACTCCACCCGCATGCCCTTGAGAGGCATTCGCAGGGAGCACTCCGGTTGATGTACGAGCTTGAGAAGGACCTCTGTGAGATAACTGGGATGGATGCATTCTCACTCCAGCCAGAGGCAGGCGCGCACGGAGAGTTGACTTCGGTAATGATTGCCAAGAAGCATTTCAAGGGGAAGAGAAGCAAGATTATTGTTCCAGACACTGCGCACGGAACGAATCCTGCGAGCGGCTCGATGAGTGGATTCAAGGCAGTTACCGTAAAATCAAACCCGCGCGGAGGGATAGACCTGGAGGAACTGAAGAAACTCATGGATGAGGATGTTGCCATGCTTATGGTAACAAACCCGAATACACTGGGGTTGTTCGAGGAGGACATTATCGAGATAGCTGAGATGGTGCATGGGAAAGGAGGTCTTCTGTACTGCGATGGGGCAAACATGAACGCAATGATGGGGATTTCCAGGCCTGGAGACCAGGGCTTCGATATGATGCACCTGAACCTGCACAAGACGTTCTCTACTCCCCATGGAGGGGGCGGCCCGGGTTCAGGGCCGGTTGGTGTGAAAAAATCGCTTGAGAAGTACCTGCCCGTTCCACGTGTGATTAAAGAGGGTGGGAGATACTCGCTCGAATGGGGGTTCGGAGAGTCCATTGGGAAAGTATCCGCATTTTACGGAAACTTTGGGGTCCTTGTGAAAACGTACACATACATAAAGGCAATGGGGCCGAAACTAAAGGAGGTCTCCCAAGCAGCTGTCTTGAATGCAAATTATCTCATGAGAAAACTGCAGAAGCATTACGATCTTCCTTATGACCGAATATGCGCCCACGAGTTTGTCCTCTCCGGGAAGAAACATCTTGAGAAAGGGGTGCATACGATGGATGTGGCCAAGAGATTGCTCGATTATGGGCACCACGCACCCACCATCTACTTCCCGCTCGTTGTTAAGGAGGCGTTGATGATAGAACCTACTGAAACGGAGTCAAAGGAGACGCTCGATGAGTTTGCTGATGCGATGATAAGGATAGCAGGCGAACCTGCAGATCTTCTCAAGAAAGCTCCTGTCACTACCCCTGTAGGAAGGCTTGACGGGGTTGCCGCTGCGAGGAAGCCGAACCTGAGATGGTCTGATGAGTGATGTGGAGTTCGTTTTCCCCACCAAAACAAAAGCAATCAGCCTGACAGGGGATAAATGCTCCCTTAATTGCGCACATTGCAACAGGCACTATCTAAAGCAGATGTCCAGCGTCGATGAAGCGATGGGATGCGATGGGGTGGAGAGCATACTTGTAAGTGGGGGCTGCGATGCTCAGGGAGAGGTCCCGCTGACCAATTTTACGCATGAAATCGCAGAACTGAAAAAAAGATACAGGATTATTGCCCATACTGGATTATTCGCCCCTGAAAAAGCACATATGCTAAAGGGATTAGTCGATGTTGTTTCATTCGATTTTCCCTCAAGTGACAGGGCAATCGAAGAGGTTTATGGAATTGGGAAAACACAGGCGGATTATATCGATTCCCTCTGTTCGCTCATGAAAGAGGTTCCGGCAATCCCGCACGTCACCATTGGAATGAGGGCAGGGGTAATTGAGGGGGAGTTGGATGCATTGGAAACCCTTTCCGGGTTGGGGTTGAAGCGGGTGGTGCTGAATGTCCTTGTTCCCACCCCTGGAACAAGATATGCAAACATAAATCCCCCGGAAATGTCTCAAGTGCTCCGGATAATAAAACATGCACGAAAACTTTTCAGTAGTGTTTACTTGGGTTGCGTAAGGCCTTCTGGTGAGTATAGGAGAAAACTTGATTCGGGAGCGCTTGAATACGTTGACAGGATAGTCATGCCTTCAAAAGAGATTGTTGGCGGAAAGGAAAAGATTTTCAATGAATGCTGCGGGTTTAGGTGATTTGGTGAGGCTTGCTGTTGGGACTGCAATTGTTTTGGGTTTGGGGAGAGGAAAACTGCAATCAGCCCCAACAACTGCCCATTTCCTCATAGGAGATAACTGCCGGCACTCCTGTGCATATTGCAACGTGAACAACTCGATGATAGCGCGCATAGGATGGCCTGAATTCCCCGAAGACGAGGTATTTGGTTCTTCGTTCTCGTGTTTCAAGAGGGCCTGCCTGCAACTCACAAGCACTGGATTGGAGAAAGCGCTTGAGGCAATACCAAGGATACCTCTCCCTGTGAGTGTTTCTTTGCGAACGGATAACAAGGGAGACGTAAGGAAGCTATTCTCTGCTGGTGCTGATAGGGTATGCATTCCCCTGGATTCCTGCACCCCAGAGATAAGCGAGAACGTGGGAAGGGGGGATTTTGAGGCAAAAGTAGAAGTTCTCAAATGGGCATCTCAGGAATTCCCAGGAAAGATTGCCACGCACTTGATAATCGGTTTAGGCGAGAGTGAGAAACAGTCAATCGAACTCATGAAAGAGCTCTATGCGTCTGGAGTTTATGTTGGATTGTTCGCTTTTACCCCTGTAAAGGGAAGTTCCCTGGAATCCCATGCAAGGCCTTCCCTTGGCTCCTACAGGAGAATCCAAATAGCCCGCTACCTGATTTCAAAAGGAACGACTGATTTCACTTACAATTCCCGCAAAGAACTGATTGATTTCCCCGATGTTGGGGGCGAGGCATTCCTCACTTCAGGCTGTCCGGGGTGCAATCGCCCGTATTTTGACGGCTCTCCGAGCAAGTTATATAATTATCCCCGTCCACTTAATGAGGGGGAAAGGGCAATGGCTAATCAGCAAGCGCGGATTTACAGGGGAAAGAACATCCACAAGGCGGGGAAACTCATTAAGATTGATTTGGAGTATTCGGACAGGATAGAAAAGATCAGCATAAGGGGGGATTTCTTCGCATATCCGGAGGAAGGAATAGAGGGAATCGAGCAAGCTCTTGTAGGATCCACCCTCACCAAAAAAGACATCAAAACCCGGATCGAAAACTCCCTAAAGGATATCGATGTATTCGGGTTCGATTCGGATTCACTCACAACTGCGATAGTCGGTGCTTTTGATGAAGATAAGGCTGCTTGAAACAGGTGCGGATACCGCATTCATGAACATGGCCATAGATGAAATCCTGATGGCTTCAGAAGAGCCTGTGCTAAGGCTTTACAAGTGGAAACCCCCTGCTGTTTCCATAGGGTATTTCCAGAACCTTGATGAGGAAGTGGACAGGGAAGCCTGCGGGAGGTTTGGGGTGGACATGATTAGAAGGCAGACTGGCGGGGGGGCGGTTTTCCATGAGAATGAGCTCACCTACTCTTTCATCTCTCGCAAGTATCCCCAGAACATTCTCGAATCATACAAATGGATATGCTCTGCGATAATCAGCGGGCTTGCGAATCTCGGGGTAAAGGCAGAATTCGCTCCTTTGAACGACATAATCGTTGGTGGGAAGAAGATCTCCGGGAATGCGCAAACCAGAAGAAAGGGAGTCCTGTTACAGCACGGAACCATTCTGCTTGGGGTTGATGTTGACAGGATGTTCACCCTGCTGAGAGTTCCCGATGAGAAGATGAAAGGGAAGCTCATAAGCGACATAAAACAGAGAGTTACTTCGCTTAATGTCTCTTTTGAGGAGGCGAGCAATGCCATGAAGAAGGGATTTGAGGAAGAGATGGATGCTGAATTGATCCAGGGCACGCTTACCAATGAGGAGAAAGAAGCATCGATAAAGCTTTCCAGGGAAAAATACAGGTCTGATAGGTGGTTGTATCGCATATAATGCAGTTATCATTGGCGGGGGTCCCGGAGGTTATGTCTGCGCCCTCAGGTTAGCCCAGTTAGGAGCAAACATAGCGCTTGTTGAGGAGAAATCCCTCGGGGGGATTTGTGCGAACTCAGGCTGCATTCCAGTGAAGGCATTGCATGCCTCTGCCAAGGTTTTAAGGAAAGTGAAGGGTGCTTCAAGACATGGGGTAAATACCGGTGAGGTCACTCTCGACTACGCTCAGCTCAGGAAAAGGGCCCTCATGGTTTCCAAAGTTTCTGTTAAAGGGATAGGGATGCTGCTGAAGAAAGCAGGAGTGGAAGTGGTAAACGGCCATGCCAGACTAATTTCCAAAGACTCTATTGAGGTGAATGGAAAGACCCTGGAAACTGAGAATATAGTTCTTGCTACCGGCAGCGTTCCAATCCAACTCCCAGGCATCCCATTTGAGGACAATGTGCTCTCAAGCGACAGCATGCTTGGGCTTGAGGAACTTCCCTCTTCGCTTTTGGTTGTAGGGGGAGGCTATGTCGGGGTTGAATATGCCTCGATATTCGCTTCCCTTGGCTGCAAGGTTGCGCTTGTTGAGATGATGGATCAGATACTCCCCAACCTGGACCAAGAGCTGGTCTCGGTTCTCCAAAAGAGCATGGAAAGGGATTGTGGGATTGAAGTGAAAGTAGGGGCCAAGCTCGAAAGCATTTCAGAAAAGGGCGCGATTGTCAACGGAGAGGAGATCGAAGCTGAGAAGATACTTGTTTCAGTTGGCAGGAAGCCGAACTTCAGTATGGAAGAGCTGGGTGCGGTTGGCGTAAAGTACGAGAGGGGCATTCTAACTGACGGGAATATGCGAACTGATGTAAAAAACATATACGCCATCGGGGATGTTGTTGGAAAGGGGATGCTTGCGCACGTCGCGAGCGCTGAGGGGGAAGTGGCGGCTGAAAATATAATGGGAAACCAAAGCAGGATGGATTATTCCGCAGTCCCCTCGTGCGTATTCTCCTTCCCTGAAATCGCTGTCGTCGGCTCGAATGACTCTTCCCTTAGAGTGGGCAGATTCCCATTCGCAGCAAATGGAAAGGCAAGAGCTTTGGGAGAAACTGATGGGATGATTAAGGTCTATGTAAAAGACGATGTTCTTGCAGGGGTCGGCATAATACGGCCTGATGCAAGCGAATTGATTGGTGAAGCATGCATAGCAGTGAGGAATAAGCTAAAGGTGAGCGACATCACAGGAACTATTCACCCGCACCCTGTCCTTTCTGAGGCTTTTGTTGAGGCGTGCCTGGATGCCGAAGGAAGGGCGTTGCATAAGTGAAATGGTTGGTTTCATGGAATTCTTGAACAATATAAAGAAACTGGGAAAAACATTATCGGAAATTGGGGCAGTGCCATGTTCCCGGTGCGGCGTAAAGACAAAAAAACGATTCTATTATGGCGACCGCGCCATCACCAAGCTGGCAGACAGAAAGTACCTGAAATCCATTCCATTGTGCCCAAGATGCAGGAAAGATTTCACTGAGTGGAGCAGCTCGCTCCTTATTCCGTCCCACAACGGCACGTCTCAGGACAGCACGCCCCAAGAGGATGCGGTTCAGGATAGTGCACCTCAAGGCACTGATGGGGGGCATGAAGCTTAGGAGAGCAAGGCGCTTGACCTTTTTGCCTAACGCCTCCCCAGGGCGTTTTGCTTCTGTCTTGACTCCCTCCGAACCGCGGGGGGCACATCCCCCCTCAGTTTCAGGCTCTTCCTGATCCCCCCTGACTTTAGGCTTCTTAGACTCTGTCAAGGTGCACCAATCTTCGACGGTGACTTGTAGCGTACCTGGTTCAGCTAGCAAGGTTTAAATAGACTGCTACGGAGAAGTTGTTTTAATCCACCGTTTGTTCTACCTAAAAAATCAATCACTGTAAATTCTTAAGATACATTCTTTAAGTTGCTGATGTCTTTCTCTTAAATTTTGTGAATTCCAGTCTTGGTATTTTTCAATTTCTTTTGTTGTGTTGAAATCGGTTGTTTTGTTTTCTGCAAAGAAGTACACTTGTTTCTTTCTATCAAACTCAAAGTTTTGTGCTTTTGAGTTTTTCCTCCCACTTAAAAGAACAAGGTTTCCAAGTTTGTTTGTCCATTTCATTCTATCTTCCTCACTAAAGATTTGCACCCACTCACTTTGTCTATTAGGTGTTCTTGGTAAAATGTGTTCCACACTGATTGTTCCAGTGTATTCTTTGCTTACATTCTCAAGTTCTGATTTTTCAATGTCAATTCTAAGTAGAATGTATTTTGCAAATTTTCCACCGAATTTACTATATAACTGAGAATCTTCAGTAGACAAAAGAGCATTTTCTATTTCATTTTGGTTAGTGAAATCAATAGTTCTTACTTCTTTCCTCCCTCCGTCTTCTTCATCTCTATATGTCAATACGTGTTCTATTACGTCTTCTGGGGTGTCTGAACGATCAATGAGTTTTATGATTTTATTCAAACTCGTAAGTCTTTGTGTAAAAGAAAAACCTGCTGCCCACTCGATGAATGTTTTTCTTTCAAGTTTTAAGAGCATATCGAACATCAATTCTTCTTTTCTAAACTTATGATAATAATGTATAAACGGAGGTATCCAATCTGAAAATGGAAGATAATGGCACATGAGTTTTACCATGGTTTTGTACCTGTTATTTTTTTCTGGAGATGTTGAGTTCAGTCTTCCTTCCAAAACTTTTTCAGAATAGATTTCGGACATATCCTCAAGGAGAGAGATATAACTGCTTCCGCGTTCAATCATTCCTTCTCGGTACATCGATTGATATTCCTCGTAGATACTTACTTTGGCTTTCTCTCTACGTTTTATTGTTCTTATAAATGCAATAACATCTTCAAGACTCTCTCTACCCATATTCTCCTCAATACTTTTCCATATTTTTGAGTATTTTTCTTTTTCTTGAGAATCTTTTATCTCACCAAGATTCTCGCTTTTTAGGAGGTCGGAGGTGGTGAGCGGTTTTCCTCTTGTGTTTAAAACATTGAATAGCCTAAATGCAGATGTGCGGTTGCTTGTACTTATGTAAACAATGTAGGTTTTGGTGAATAGATATTTGACAAATTCTTTTACGTCTGATATTTTTGATAATTCTTCTTTGAAGATGTTTATAGCTTCATAAATGTGATAATCTGAGTCGTTCTGGTCTTTAGATTCACCATCAAAATTTTTCAAGAATCTATCTGTTCCACCAGGCGCATAAACGTATTCTCTAAATTTGTCTCTGAGTTCATCCCAAGGCATAAGTCTCATGGTCTCAGGTGTTTCTTTAAACTCATCTTTTTCTTGATAGATAGATTTTTGTAGGCTTTCTTTAAGACTTTCATTATCTGTGCTATCCCTAATTACTGCCATCAAAATTGTAAGGGCAGTTATTCTCTGCTGTCCGTCGACAAGTTCATATCTCTTTTTGCCGATTTCTTGTAACAAAATAGAACCAAGGAAATATTGACTTTTCTCCATCTCGCTCGCTTGAAATATGTCCTCGATAAGCTTCTCGAAATTCTGAGTGTCCCAACTGAAGGGCCTCTGATAAATTGGAATGCTGAACAAGAAATTGTCCTTAAATAAGTCACCAACTGCAATTTCTCTTGCGCTAATCTCATTATCAGTCATTTTCTCACCTTAAAACGTTTGACAAATCATTATACCAACGCCAGTCTCCCAGCAAGCGTTATCTCAAACTTCTCATTAACATAGCCCATTTCCCGCAATTCCTTCAAATGCTGGTAAATCATCCCTCTCGTTTTCTTCATCTTCTTGGCAATCTCGGCAATTGAGCGCCCGTTTCTCTTGGAAATTTCCTCAAGTAATTCCCGTTTAGCAGAAGTAATGCCAAAGCTCAATTTAGGCATCTCGACCATTGCGTTCTCACGTCCAATATCATTGCAAACTATTTTCTCAACCAAATCAGGTCTGACGTAACACCCATAAAGAACTCCTTGCGCGAGTACCTTCCAGCCCCCGCTCACGTTCACAATTTTCCTGGATTCGTCCTTCTCAAGCAGTTTGACTGTTTCCTTGGCAATAGCAAGCAGGTCTGAACCGTCCACCTGTGAAACCTTAATCTCCGCCACTTTTCCGTAGAGCTCCTTGACCTTGTTTACGTCCTCCTGCACCTTCTGGTTCTGGAGGCTGTCTTTTGCTACAATAAGGACTATTTTGGAAGGCGAGTAGGCGTGCGCTGCGGTAACTAGCGGCTTAAACGAATAGAATGTTGAAATCAGTGTCATTCCCACATACCTCTTTTGGAGCAGAAAATATAAAAACTATATTGTTAAGCAAAAGCTTATATTTGTTTAGTTTTATAATAGACAGTTAGTTAAGAAACTTGACATATGGGAAGTGGATGCGTGGCAAAAACCAGATTGAAAAGTAAGGACGATGAAACCGGAACGGAGCAAAAGAAGCGCAGCTCCCCCCACAGTGGAAGCGAGGACCTGAGGCATAAGTGCTACACATGCAAGAAAACAATCGAATACGGAGAAAGGTTCTTTCAGGCAATTCTAAATCTGGGCGTTTTTCGGGAGTACTCTGCTAAAAACTACAAGGGAACAGTCCTTTTGACTGCCGACACGGTAGTTGACCACATACTGTGTGAAGAGTGCGCAGACAATGAAAAGATAACTTACAAAGAGGGAGAGTTCGACAGGTTCGGGCACAATGCGGAACTGCTGAAAACCCCAAATGAGTGCACGGAATGTGGGAGGCCCCTCTCAGGGATAGCAGGAGTGGCTGGAGATATTGAATGGTCAGTCCAGAAGAAGAACGGAATCCACCACACATACCAGCACACCGTAACCGCCCTGTGCAGGAAGTGCACATACGTCGATGAGGGCATAGCGAAGACATTGAAATGGTTTAACAGGATGCTTGAAAAGGACAGGGGCAAGAACTGGATTGTCCAGTATATGGGTCGGATTCCCAAGCATCCGGACAAAACCAGGCCAACCCCGGGAAGCAAAAATGCCCTTGAGGGACTAGTTCTCAGCAAGGAAACCGTAGAGGGGCTTGAACTCCTTGTTTTCCACATAAGACAGGCGGAGATGATGAGGGGGCTTGATGCGAACAGCGACTTCCGGCCCTCGTGCCCAGCGTTCAACTTCCATGGTCCACCCGGGACAGGGAAAACGCTTTCCGCATCGCGCATAGCGAAGGCGTGCGGATATGAGCTTGAGGTGGTTACTTCCGGAAAACTTTTTGACATGTACATAGGAGAAACCGAGAAGAAGATAAGCTTCGCTTTTCAGGATGCAAAAAAAGAGAACAAGATCCTGCTCTTTGACGAGGCGGACAGTCTCCTCGCCAACAGGGTCGGGGTGGAGAGTTCGGGCGATTCTGCGCACAACAGCCAAGTGAACACCATCCTGAAGGAACTGGATGCCCATACGCTCCCGGTTTTCTTTGCGACAAACTATCCTGCATTATATGACTCTGCATTCAGAAGGAGGGTTCTTTTCAGCGTGTCGTTTCCGCTTCCTACAAGAGAACAGCAGGTGGAGCTGTTCAGGGTTCTTACTCCTTCCAATATGCACAACAACTCCTTAAATGTGTGGAGAATCACGGAAAGCGGGCTTTCAGGAGGGGACATCAGAAATATAGTTTACAACGCAGTGGCGATTTCCCTGAAAAACGGGCGAAAGAAGCCAGGTATTGAGGACTACGCAGAGGCCAAGCGGATGTGGAAATCCCACCAGAGCGCGACTTCGAGAGAAACGCCTGTGAGCGGAAGGCATTATGCCTAAGGTGAGAAGATGGGAAAAATCTTGTTGTTGAATTTGTGGGGAAAGGAACAAAAGGCAGAAAGGTGAAGTAACTTTATGCTCAAAGCTATTTTATTCGATTTGGATAACACCCTACTCGATTTCTCTAGGTTCAAACGGGAAAGCGCCCTGGTTGCGGCAAAGGCCATCAGAAAAGCAGGAGTAGGGGAAATGGAGAGTAAGCTGCACAAGCAGATATTCGAGATTTACGAGAAGAATGGGATAGAGTACCAGAACACGTTCCAGGACCTGCTTTCCAGGTATGAATTAGGCCCAAGCCTGTATGAACATGCAAAGCAGGCCGCGATAATCGCCTACCAAAAGAAGAAATATACCCTACTCAAGCCTCGCCAAAAGGTAATTCGAACACTTTCTTCTCTGAGAAAAAAATACAAACTTGGTATTGTCACGGATGCCCCCAGGGAGAAGGCGTGGCAGAGGCTCATTCTTTCGGGGCTGGACCACATGTTTGATACGGTGGTAACTTATCATGATACAATGGAGTACAAACCATCCAAACAGCCTTTTCTGAAGGCGATGCACATGCTTGGAGTAACCAATTCCGAAGTGCTTTTTGTGGGAGACAACCCAGAAAGAGACATAATTGGGGCGAAGAAGGCTGGCCTTACAACATGTCTTGCGAAATATGGGTGCCAGAACTATTCGCAGGAGGAGGATGTAGCGGATTACACTATTGAGAAGTTTGAGGAGATTTTGAAGGTGGTGAAAGACGTATGAACAAAATTCCAAGAGATATTTTTGGTGCTGCAGGAGCTTATTATGTGGCAGCTGAGCTTTCGAGACAGGGTATTATAGCAAGTCTTACTGTTGGAAACACAAGATTCGTAGATATATTGGTTTCAAGTTCTACTGGTAATAGTGCAAGCATACAGGTAAAGACATCGCACCTAAGAGAATGGCGGATGGATAAAAAACACGAAGAATCTTCAGATGACCTTTTTTATGTCCTCGTGTATCTTGACAAAAATAATGCACCGGAGTATTATGTTATTTCTTCTCCTGACGTTAGATCTATATTTAAAAATGGTTTCGATAGATACAACAAGAAACGACTGGAGAAAGGGAAGACGAAGAAAGATACGAGAGATCGTAAATTGCGTTATGGTATGGTAGAAAGATATAAAGACAATTGGAAAATCATCGAGGATAGGCTTGGGGAAGGACGGTGAACAAATGGTTTCTTTAACATTCTATGGTGGAATAAATGAAATCGGAGGCAACAAGATCCTGGTGGAAGACAATAAAACTAGGATTTTCCTAGACTTCGGGCAGCCTTCTCCCTACTTGACGATTATTTTGTCCCTGAGGCGTTTCTCTCTCCAAGAGGCAGGTTTGGGCTTAAGGATTATTTCGAGTTCGGCCTGATTCCCAAGCTGGATGGGCTCTACTGCGCCCCAGCTCTTGAACATTCCGGCCTTGAGTGTAAGGAGCCTGAATTCGACGCAGTAATCCTGTCGCATGCCCATTTCGACCATGTAGCCCATCTTACTTACCTCCATCCAGGGATTCCCGTTTATCTTGGAGAAGCTACAAAGACAATACTCGATTCAACAGCCGAAACAACAAAGCAGAAGTTCTTCCAAGAGGGGACAGAGATAAACACTTTCAGGAGCGGCAAGGAGATAACAATAGGCGACATCAAAATAACACCGATTCACGTGGACCACTCTGTCCCAGGCGCTTATGGTTTTATTGTAGAAACCAGTGAAGGTGTTGTTGTCTATACTGGTGATTTCAGGCAGCACGGACCAAGATCAGATATGACGCATGAGTTCATAGAAAAAGCCAAGAATTCCGAGCCTGAGGCTCTGATAATCGAAGGCACCAGGGTTGCAAGAGAGGAGAAGAGGAAGAACCACACTGAGGATCTGGTTCATAACGGGAGTCGGAAGGTTGCGGAAGGAGATGATTTTGTTCTTGCTATGAGATACCCTAAAGATCTTGACAGGTTCCAGACATTCTATAAAATCGCAAAGGAGACTGGAAAAAAACTGGTAATTTCCATGAAGACTGCCCATCTCCTGCGTT
>JBDRKD010000016.1:0-15813 GCA_043814255.1 Microcaldota archaeon | reverse complement strand
CCACTGTGATACATGCGCATTGTCCGGGTTCACATAACAGCTTTCCGGTTCGCCCCGCAGGTACTCGTGCGTGTTCTCAAAATAATACTGGTCAAGCGGATTATCCCTTGCGACGAAATACGCCTCCGCCCCCCTGCCCTTCCTTCCGGCCCTCCCAATCCGTTGCTTCGTCTTGGTTATGCTTCCTGGGAATCCGGAGAGCACGACGCTATCAACACTCCCGATGTCAACACCGAGCTCAAGTGCTGAAGTTGTTGCAAGTGCCCCGACCTTACCGCGTTTGAATTCCAACTCAACCCGCTTCCTCGCATCCTGCGTAAGCCCTCCCCTATATACACTTATCAAAATTCCCTTCCGCTTGGCCATCAGCCCAATCCTCTCGACAACAGAGTGGCTGTTCCCGAACACAAGAGTTTTGGATCCCTTGGCGAGCATCCTCTCCGCGATTTTCAGGCTCGCGCTCACATAGCTGATGGAGGGATTGACGAGGATGTGTCTGACACCCGCCTTAGGCGCCCCAGTGGCATCTACAACAACAAACTTCTCCCCAAAGAGCAGCTCGCAGAACTCCGGCGCATTTGATATTGTGGCAGAGCACGCTATGAACTTTGGCTTGGAGCCAAAAAATCCGGCAATCCTCTTGAGCCTCCTGATGATATGGGACGCGTGAGCCCCCATCATCCCGCTATATGTATGTATCTCATCAACCACAACGAAGCCGAGCTTCTTGAGAAAAGTTCTGAAGAGCCCGTTGTTCATCAGGATGTAATGGAGCATGTCCATATTGGTTATCAATACATGGGGGGGCTTTCCCCGTATCTTTCTCCTCATGTGGTCGCTCGTATCGCCGTCATATATCTCGGTCGTCACACCCAATATCGAGAATTCCCTGAACCGCTCAAGCTGGTCCCGCGAAAGCGCTTTGGTTGGATATATCACGAGTGTATTAATCCCCTCAAGAGCCCTCTCAATAACCGGAACAAGATACGACTCTGTTTTTCCAGAAGCGGTGGGTGCGATGATGACAACGTTCTTCCCTTTCCTGATGGCACATATGGCTTTTGCCTGATGGGAAAAGAACCTATTCACTCCGCGGGATTTCAATATCCCCCTAATGTCATTAGGCATGCGGACGCTCCCGAAAGAGGCTTTTCTCCCTTTCTCTAGCAGCTCTATCTGCGTCCACCATTCCTCCTCAGTTCTTTTGGCCGTCCTCCCCATGTACTCATTATACCCTGCCATCATTTATCTCCTTTTCCAAGGATTCTGCAAGGGCTCTGAGGAACTCGCTTGCGCTTGAGACAATCCCCTGCGCCTGCCCGCTCCCCCTATCGATAAGCTTTCCGGCGACAGACAGGCTATTGTCCACGCAAACTATCCCAACATCTTCGGGCAACATGTTTCCTACAGCTATCCCATGGAGTGTTGTTGCGACAATCACGCAAAGCCCCACACCTTCTATGAGCATCCTCATTTCATCCTGGGCTGCATAGACGTCCCGTATCGTTTCCGGGAGAGGGCCGTCGTCCCTGATGGAGCCTGCGATGACAAACCGGACATTCCGTTTGACCAGCTCATACATCACCCCATCCCTGACCATTCCGGAGTTGACGGCGTTCGAGATTCCCCCGACATCCACAATCTTGTTGAGGGCTCTGGCGTGGTTTGAATGCCCGTCGCAACCACAACTCCCGTCGTTCAGGGATATCCCGAGGGATGTTCCGAACATGGATGCCTCCATATCGTGGATAGGGAGGGCGTTCCCAGTGAACAGCATATCCACCCAGCCAGCACGCACAAGGCTCGCGAGATAATCCCTGCCTCCGCAGTGGACAAGTGCCGGTCCGCATACGAAGAGTATCGATTTTCCCTTCTCCCTAACATCTATCATATCCCTTGCGACAGCACGCGCGTCCACCTTAATGTTTCTCTCCGGAGAGAGCGACGAGGAGAAGAAACCGAATTCCCCCACCCCCGTTTCCTTTGAAGTGCGCTCTCGGATACCTGTGCTTTTTAGAAGAACAATCTCGCCTTCCATGAGCTCCCGCGGCATCTTGCATATGGGGACCCCATTATCTAGGACGACAACGCCATCCATCCTATGTCTGCGCACAGACAACCATTCGCCCCCAACGAGCACCTCAGTTGCCCTGTTGGTTGTGACAAAAAATCCATCCGGGGCCACACCTCTCTTCTTAACGTTCCCCCATCTATCCTTCTTGCATTCCTGGAACTAATCCACCAGCGCATTTCATACACTCACCTCGTTTTGTCCTTCAGAAACAGTTAGTGCTAGGGAAATCGAAGGGAAGCTATTTTGGAAGAAGACCCCTTTCCATCACTTGCACCACCCCTAAATACACTCTCCTCAAATTTAAACCTTCCGACAATCAACAGTCCTCTCGAGAGTTAGCAGCTTGATAGATAAGCTGTTTTGATGGGAACGAAAGGTATTTAAATATCTTAGGTGGTAACTCCCCTTGAATTCAAGCGGGGTGGTCTCGTGTTAGATAAGCTGGATGATGATGAGGATGAAGATGATTGGGACGGGGAAGACGTAGACGATGACATCGATGATTCCGAGGATGAGTAATCTTTTCATCATTTCTTTGTTTTAGGCTTGCGTATCTGTGTTTTTTTCTTTATTATCCTGCCAGTTCTCCTGACTCCTTCTGCCAGGTGGCGAGGACTTTTCTTTATTATCCCGCCAGTTCTCCTGACTCCTTCTGCTATGTTGCTAAAGTACAGAATCATTACAACGAGTATTGTTGCAGTTATGGCAGCCATATCCTGCCCACCACCAACCGCCATCCCTATGCTCGCCACAATCCACATGCTAGCCGCTGTCGTGAGTCCGGTTATCCTTTTCTTGGAGTGTATTATCGTGCCTGCCCCGAGGAACCCGACACCGGTTATGACTCCCGCGGCAACCCTGGCGGACATATCCTGCCCCCCAAAGGCGTTTTCAGAATATATCATAACGAGCGCAGAGCCCAGGCATACTAGCATATTTGTCCTGAGCCCAGCAGGTTTGTTGTATATGTCCCGTTGGTATCCGACGGCCCCGCCTAGGAGAGACGCCGCCACAAGCCTGAAAACCATCTCGACTTCCCCAATCATAATTAACAATCTCGCCCCAAAAGTTTAAATACCCCACAAGAAAAATATATCTATTGTCATCGGAGGCGATGTGATGAACCAGTTTGCCAAAGGAAAGAAAGGTGCTGTAGGTATCGGCACATTAATTATATTCATAGCAATGGTGCTTGTTGCAGCCATTGCTGCGGCTGTCCTCATAAATGTTTCAGGAATCCTGCAGCAGAGGGCCATGACTACAGGTAAGGAATCCATTGAGGAAGTGTCCTCGAATGTTATCGTGAAATCAATCACAGGGAATGCAGATTCAGGTAGAACGACTATAAATAGCATGAACATAACAGTTACAAATGCAGCAGGTTCGCAGAGAATGGACTTAAGGCAGCTCATCATAAAGGTGAGCAACGGGATGAATCAAACAATACAGCAGTATTCCTCATCGGGGATAGCGAATGGAGTCAATTTCACAGCAATTCAGCTAAGGGACCCGTCCAACGTGTTCACAACAACAAATCCAGTTATGGATTCGTCCACGCTTGTGCTTCTTAATGTGGTTCCTACTTCAGTTACAACGAATGTATCCATGCCACCCAGGACCCCATACAGGATAGAGATGATTCCAGAGAGAGGTGTAAGCGTTGTGATAACCGGAACAACTCCGGCCTCGTACTCTCTTGACTTGATAGAGCTCTATCCATAAGGGCTCCCCCTTTTTCTCTCTTTTCTCATCCTCTCTATTTATGAATCTTGTTCTTCAATACCATAAATAATATGTACGCCATAAAAGACCCGATTCACAGTTACATAAAGCTGACAGACCTGGAGCGGTCATTTCTCGATTGTCCGGAGGTGCAGAGGCTCAGGGGCATAAAGCAACTCGCGCTTACGAACCTGGTATACCCCGGCGCAAACCACACGCGTTTCGAGCACTCCCTCGGGACAGTCCATCTCACAGGAGAGATGTGCGATAGGCTCTCATTGGAACCAACACTGACAAAGGAACTCCGCATAGCCGCCCTACTGCATGATGTGGGGCATGGGGCATTCTCACACGAGTCCGATTACTTCCTGAGCAAATACCTTGATGAAACGCACGAATCGATTGCAGCCCAGAAGCTTTCTTCAGATAGCATAGCGGGGCTTCTTGAGCGGGAGGGCCTACAACACTCACGGATTGCCTCACTGGTGAATGGAAAGGGAGCGGGGATTCTCATAACCTCCGGGATAGGTTCTGATAGGATGGATTACCTATTGCGGGATTCACATTATACTGGAGTTGCATATGGCGTTATTGATCCTGAGAGGCTCATCCAAACGATATCGCTGAGAAAGGGGACCATAGTGCTTGATGAGGGGGGGCTTGAATCAGCCGAATCATTGCTCATCGCGCGCTTCATGATGTTCTCCACAGTCTACACGCACCACGCTGTGAGAATAGCATCAGCAATGCTCAAAAGAGCAATCCAACAGGGGATAGATTCCAGTACAATAAGACCAGTGGACCTCCTCTCACTGGATGACTCGGGCGTCATGTCCCGCTTAGCAGGGGATACGAAGGCATGTCACTTGATACGGATGATAGAGAACAGGAACCTTTTCAAACGTGCATTGGTTCTTGATTGGCACTCATTCCCCCCACAGGCAAGACGCAGGTTCATGAAAGACGAGTGTTGTGTGGAGTTATCGCAAAGGATCGCTTCGAGTGCAGGCGTCCTACAGGATGATGTCCTGGTAATCCTTCCATCGCCACTCTCAAAGGATGTTGATGACGTGTTCCTCTTATCCGCGGATAAGGTGGTTCCCCTCTCATCAGACATCATAATGTCGATTAAGGCATCTGAGGAGAAAAGACTTCGCCTGATCATAGCCTGCCCAGCTCGCTTAATAAAGAGAGTAGGAAAAGCAGCGCGCAGGGAGCTGTCCACCTACCAACCGTCTTGAATTTATACTCTAACGTCCCTATTATCACTTCTTATGGAAGACTTCCTCCAATCGAAAAGGCAGCTTAACAAGGCGATAGAAGATGGAGATTTGCAAAGAGTGAAGGAACTTGTTGAGAAAAGAGATGCCAAGATCGAGGCAAGAGATGAAGAACTGTTCTACCCATTACACAATGCGGTGATGTATGCTCACCTGGGTCCGAACAAAAGGGACCGGTTAGAAATAATCGAATACCTCATCGATAAGGGTGCAGACACTGAGGTTCGCGACAGGCACGATTGGACTCCAGTTTACTGGGCAGTCATGAAGGGGAACATTGATGTGTTGAAACTGTTGGACTCAAAAGGCGCGCACCTAGACCCACCAAAGCGGGACCAGTACGGGATGTCTCCTTTCTCCCATGCGATCCACAAGTTCCTTACTGGCGATCAAGCAGAAAAACAAGCTTTCCTGGATATTGCAGCATATCTCGCAAAAAGGGGCGCACTCATCAACGTTACAGATATATTCGGAATAAACTCTCTCCATTCACTCAGTCAAAACGGCCGAGACGATCTTGTAGAGATGTTTGAGGAAATAAGATGTACGCACATGGCGCAGATGTCATCACAGCGAAAAATAATCCCATCTCCAGGTGATATGCAATCAAGAGCAGTAACGCCACCCACACCAAGAGGAAAAAGAAGCCAGTCTAGACGACTAAGGTGATGAGCTTAACCATTATTATGAAGACAACTGAGAACACGACTACTGATTTAGGGTCGAGCTTCGGACCACCTGTCACCGAATCATAGAACCGTATAATCCCAGTTGAGCTTTGTGGGCTGGAGATTTTCTCTTGTTTAACCATGTTATCACTCGCGCAATATTCTATGCGGAGATGTTTTTTAAGCTTTGCGCACAAAATATTTCCAGACATTTCTTTCCGGGCGAACCGCATGATACCAAAAAAGATATTTTTCACTAAAGGCGTTGGAAGGCATAGGGAAAAGCTTGCATCATTCGAGCACGCGCTGAGGGATGCCGGCATCGCAAAACTCAATATCGTCTCAGTCTCCAGCATTTTTCCACCTGGGTGTAATGTCATCCCAAAAAGGGTTGGTCTCGATAAACTCAAGCCGGGAGAGATAACATATGTCGTTATGGCCCGCAACGAGACAAGCGAGCCAAACAGGCTCATAGCAGCATCTGTCGGCTGCGCCATACCCAATAACAAAATGAAACACGGTTACCTTTCCGAGCACCACTGCTTCGGGATGAACGAGGAGAAGGCAGGTGATTATGCAGAGGACCTGGCGGCATCCATGCTTGCGTCCACAATAGGGATAGAATTCGATGCAGATTCGAGCTGGGATGAGAAAGAGGAACTGTTCAAGATGAGTGGAGAGATTGTTAAAACAACAAACATCACGAAATCTGCCATAGGCGAGAAGAACGGGCTTTGGACAACAGTTGTAGCCGCAGCAGTTTTCCTTTCCGAGGACAATCTGACAGGAGAGAAAACAGTTGAGGAGGAACAGAAGATTACAAACATGATAGCTGAAAAACAGACTCGCATATCTCCAGTTGTGGGAGCAGATGTTCCAATCCAACCTACCTCAGAAAACAAGACGCCAGAACAGCAAAACAACATTGCCCCCCAGCATTAGGAAGTGCTCTTTATCTCATCATACACTTTAACCAATCCTGAAGGTTTGCTGATATCCTTTTTCCACACCATGATTGGGTCTATCCCTTCTGCGCTTTGCAATCCAAAGTAACCGGGTCCAACTTCGACAAGTTCATACCCCAATTTTCTCGGTGCCCTCACGTAAAACTCAATAGCAGTTCTTGGATGGAGTCCGATGTTCCAAAGGTCCGCAAGCTCTCTTGGGGCGGGAATGACAATCTCCTTCAACCCCATTTTTCTGGCTTCTGACTCAGCCTCAAGCAGAAGGACAGCGCCAAGATCCTCAGTTGCCTTTCTAATGCGCGAAGGAAGGTTCTTCAGATTTCTTTGGGGATTTGCAACCAACCCCTTTTTTCCCTGAACATACAAGCGAACATATGCAAAGTTCAAGCCAAGCCCCCCAAATGCCGAAGAATCCTCATTGTACCTGCCAGTCATATGTTCACTAAACGCTTCTAAATCCCCCAATTTCCCCCTATCCAAACACGCTGCCAAATCCTGAGTTCCGAGATAGAGCTGTATCTGTACGGCATTAACCCTATCCGGGTCAAATTCAGGTCGTGCCCGATGCACATATGCATTGAAGAGTTTCACCCTCAATTTCCGCACACAGTCCTGTTTCTCGAACATCTGTTTGAACTTAATCAAATCATCCTTCACATATCTATCCTTTTCCAAAACCTCTTCTAACCCTTTACTATACCCCTTGATGGTTGTGGCTATTGAAAGCAGGTCTTCCATTGAAACAGTGCCGCCACTCGCAATGGCCTTCTTTGCAGCAGAGAGCTTCTTTGTTTTCCCTTCATTCTCTGAAAGCAGTTCCCCAAAGAACGAGATGGCCGCTTCCAGTTCATGTGGTTTCATTGGGAATACCGGTATCCTATCCACTCCGAGGTTCCCAAGCAGTTCCCGATATGTTCCCATGGCGCTCACTTCCTTTGCCTTAGCAATCCTAAGAGACACCTTTGGCAGGTCAAAGCATCTCTCAATCTCCGCGTTCATACTCCTTGTCGTAAGGTTGTTATCCGAACTCTCTTTAGAATGGACCATTCCAGTTATCATGCCCAAGAGCATTTCTGCTTCCTGTGGAGAAAGCTTAACCACTTCATCCATTTCCTTGGATGTTTCGAGCGCGTAGACTGCCAAACGCCTATAAACACCAGCATATCTCTCCAATCGCATGAACGTATCGTACCCTTTATTTGAGAGCACATCCAGTGCGCGTCCTTTTTCATTGTCCTCCAATACTTCCAGCACTGCAGATATCCTGTCAAATTCCCAATCTCCTTTTTCCCTGCTCATGAAGTTTGTCTTTGCGTTTGCAAGCCCTATAAGCACCGGGAGCGGTGTTGCGAATTTCTTAACAACATTATCCACTTCCGTCATCCCAACAGTTCCAACCAGCTTGAGTGCTGCCGCGTGCAGTTCCCTTGCTTTATTCTCCAAGAATTTCAGAACAGTATCCAACCCGTGTTCTGAATGGTAGAATGCCATGTGGGCATTACTGAGGTCTGTAACCGTCTCCACCCTCTTTATGTTCTCACTACTGATTTGAAATAAACGGAAGTGTCCGTCAATCTCTTCAGGGTAGGACATCTTGACGGCATTCAGTTTAGCTTCGAACAGGGACGCAACAACAAAAAGATTCCCATCAAGTCCTCCATAATGCTCCAATGCCTCCTTCATTCCATCCAAGGAATGTTCCTTGCTGCGGTATTTCCAGAGCCCCTCAATGAATGTTTCCCTATCCCCAACATCAACTTTCTCAACAAGCTCCATTACCTCTTCAAGTGGATGCAACGCTATCAATCCAACAATGTAATATGCCGATTCAGGGGAATGCTCATTCACAATTGCTTCGACCTTCGGATGGAGCCGCGGTCCAAGCATGGCTTTCACTTCCTCCCTCTTATCCTCTGGTAACCGGAGGTCATCAACAAGTCCCGTTCTATCCCCCGCTTCCTTGAGCAGCTTGTGCGCCATATACCTGTCATGCGAACTTTTGCTTGCAAGCCCCGCTATAATCCCCCCCCTTTCCAGTTTATCCGCCTCAAGAAGCCCATGGAGTTTTAGCAATATTCCTGCCTCATCAAGTTCAAGGGTTCCTTTGATTGTGGTCATTATCGTTTCCGCAGGCACATCCGTTCTCTTGAATCTCTCAAGTCGTTTCACCAGCTTGGCTGCCCTTCCCGCATCAATCTCCCCAGTGTCAGCAAATCTTCTCGCAGCAGCAGCTACCTGTTTTGGGTTTACCTTCAATGTATTTTTCACAATGATATTATGTTTCTTCAGGTTTTTAAAACGCCCCGGCAACCGCCAGGTTTTTAACCTTTCTAGAAGAAATTCAAGCGGTGCGGAAATGTTTGGAACTTCCGGAATACGCGGTATTTTTAACAAGGACGTTACAGCCGAGCTTGCCCTCAATGTCGGAATGTCACTAATCAATGGGAAGGAACGAACCCTCTTTATAGGCAGGGATATGCGCCCATCAGGAATTGTCCTTGAAAACGCACTCTGCGCAGGAGTCCTCTCAGCTGGAGGGGACGTGGTAAGGCTGGGGATAGCCCCCACACCAACAACGGCCCTTGCTTCCCGCTCATCCCTTGGTGCGATGATAACCGCTTCCCACAACCCCCCGGAATACAATGGCATAAAACTCTTTGAAAAAGGCGAGGAGATTCCCAGGGAAACAGAACGCATAATAGAGAAGACTGTTTCGAACCGCGCCTGGAAACTCGGCGCCCCAGGTTCCGAGTCGTACGGGACATCCGCAATACGCGAGCATTCAGAGATGGTTCTTGGAGCTATTGATACCGCATTAATACAGAAGAGGAAACCGAAAGTTATTGTTGACGCGGGCAATGGCGCAGCGTCAGTAATAATGCCTTATGTCCTGAGAGAGGCGGGCTGCACAGTTGTCGGAGTGAACTGCGATGTCTCGGGAATGATCTCGCGTCCACTTGAGCCAAATGCAAAAAACCTTGAACAGACATCTGAGATAATCCGTTCATCCAATGCAGATATGGCGATAGCTCATGATGGGGACGCAGACAGGGCAGTCATCCTGGACGAGAAAGGCGAGTTACTCGGGCTTGATACGCAATTAGTTCTCATGTGCAATGACATCCTAAGGGCAGGAAAGGGCCCCATGGCTACAACAGTAGAGGCTTCGCTTTCCATAAGGGAGGCGATAGAGCAGGGTGGGGGAAAACCCATAATCACAAGCGTTGGCAGTCTGAATATCGTGCAGTCCATAAAGGAGCACAAGGGGATTTTCGGTGGAGAGCCCTGCGGAGAATACATATTCCCACAGAATCACCTTGTCCCGGACGGAATAATGACTGGGCTTAAGTTCGTTGAAATATTCTGTAGGATTGGGAGCCTCCGCTCTGCAGCTGAGGGGATAACAAAATACCCCATAATGAGGGCCAAGTATCCATGCAAGGACAAGACAAAGGCGATGGAGTTGATAACCGAGAGCGTGAAGTCATTCGGCGGGACGCAGAACACAGAGGATGGAGTACGCGTCGACTTTGAGGATGGGTGGGTGCTCATCAGGCCATCTGGGACAGAGCCTGTGATGCGAATCACATGCGAGCATAAGAATAAAGAGGAACTCCAAGCATTGTTCTCCAAAGCTGAAAAAATTGTTAAGTCATCGGGTTGAACATCATGAAAGCAGTCGTTCTGGCAGCAGGGGAAGGGAAGAGACTTAGGCCCCTTACCTACACTCGTCCTAAGTGCATGATTGAGATTGCAGGGAAGCCCATACTCCACCATGTGCTCGAGAGCCTCAAGCGGGGCGGGATAAGGGAGGCGACAATAGTCGTCAAGTATATGAAGGACGTTGTCATCGGTCATTTTGGAGATGGGAAGGGGCTTGGGATGAAGCTGGATTATGTTGTCCAGGGAAATCATTACGGAACAGGTGCGGCGTTCCTCTCCGCAGAGGACCGGGTGAACGGCGAGTTCTTTGGAATCGCAGGAGATATAATTGCCGACCACCCTTCAGTAAAACACCTTTTGAAAAATCACGCTGGCCAGCTTACGATGGGGCTTACAGAAGTCAGTTCTCCAGAACATTACGGCATTGCAACCCTCAAGGGAAAAGAGGTAACCGCTTTCGAGGAAAAGCCCTCGAAGCCAAAGGGCAACCTCGCGAACACGAGCATGTACGTCTTCGACAACTCAATCTTCGGTCACATCAGGAGACTTAAAGCGAGTAAGAGGGGCGAATACGAGATAACTGATGTCATACGTTCCATGATAAGGGGGGGGAATGTGAGCGGAGTCCGTTTTTCAGGATATTGGCTTGATATGGGGATGCCATGGCATCTGTTCCATGCGAACGAACATCTTCTTGGGAAGATGAAGCCAAAGAAAGCTCGCCTGGAGAACAGCAGGGTGCACGGGAAACTCATAATGGGAAAGGGCTCGCGCATATTCGATTCGTATGTGGAGGGACCGGTCTACGTCGGGGAGAATACAATCATAGGTCCGCATGCATACCTCCGCGGAACCACGAGCATCGGTGACAATTGTAGCATAGGGGATAGTACCACGATAAAGAACAGCATACTGTTCAACAACGTAAACGCAAAGCACCTTGCATATATTGGGGACAGCTTGGTCGGGGAGCGCGCGAATTTCGGGGCAGGCACGCAGATAGCGAACTTCCGCTTCGATGCGAAGGAGATAGATGTGAGCATCTCGAGCGGCCGCGTCAACACCATGAGGAACAAGCTCGGCGCAGTAATCGGCGACAGGACGAAGTTCGGGGTCCTATCCTGCGTTATGCCTGGGGTTATGATAGGCGATGGGTGCTGGATTGGGTCAGGTGTAGTCCTCTCAAAAAACATCCCAAGAAAGACAAGGGTTCTTGTCAAGCAGAACCTGCACATGACAAGGATGGGTGATTAGACGAAATTACTTATTATTGGAATTGACCCCGGGACAACTGTCGGCTATGCGTTTATGGACCTTTCTGGAAAACTCATCCATGTCGGTAGCTCTAGAGGCGCGGACAGGCAGAAGCTGATAACTAAAATAAGATATTTCGGGAAACCAGCTCTGTTCGCCACAGACGTCACCCCTGCCCCTGAGTTCATAACAAAGGTTTCGGCGACATTCAATGCAAGGGTGTTCGAACCGAAAAAGGATTTGGGTGAGAGGGAGAAGACGCTCCTGGCCAGGGGCTTTGCGTTCGAAAACGCACATGAGCGGGATGCCATTGCTTCGGCAGTAAAGGCATTCCACATCAACCAGAATAAATTCAGGCAGATAGAGAAGGTCCTCAGTTCCTCCCATATGGCGGATAAGACTGATCGCATTAAGGGCATGGTTCTGGAGGGCTTCTCGGTTCAGGACGCCTTGATTGACCTTCAGGCTGAGGCGGAGATAATTTCCGCGCCAAAAGCCAAAGCAATATTGCATCATGAGGGGGCGGTTGACCTAGTTAAAAAGAACGAGAAAATCAGAGAGGTCCTCCGCATGAACACCGAGTTGAAGAAGGCCATCGAGAGGACTGAATCAGAGAAGAAGACGCTGCAGGATAAACTGTTGTACCTTGAGAAGGGGATATATGAACGTGTGATTCGTGATAGGGAGATACGGAAGAGGGATGCGAAAATACGCAGGATAACCAAAAGTAAGAAGGAAACAGGCAGGAAAAAGCAACAATTGGATTTAAAAGCTTTGGCTCATAAAAAGGTTGATATTGATTCAATAATCAAAAATTATCGTCGAAAATCATCAAATCATTGAAGAAAGGAGGTGCTTTAAGTGACAGAAGAAACAGTGGAAGCCAAGCAAATCCCTGAGACACAAGAGCAAGTTCAGGAACCAAAAGCCAAGGAACCAAGGCGAGACGAGAACACAATCTATATCGGGAAGAAAGGTATAATGAGCTATGTTCTGGCAGTTGTGACCCAATTCAACGAGGGCACATCAGAGGTCTCGATAAAGGCTCGCGGAAAAGTAATCTCGAGGGCCGTTGATGTAGCCGAGATTGTCAGAAACAGGTTCATGTCCAACGTGAAATTAAAGAGCATAAACATCTCTACCGAGGAGCTTACTTCTGAGGATGGGAGTATGTCAAAAGTCTCAGCTATCGATATAATTCTCACCAACTAATTTTTTATTGTGTTCCGATGCGTTCCCGCAACGCACCAGGCACTTAGTGGAAGGTGTATCAAACAACACCCAAAGCATTCCTTCTCAGCCTGCAGAGGGCATGCTCATTTTCTCGGCGGTGAGATGCGTGGGATACTCCCCTCCCAATGGCATTTAAAGGTTTATGCACAAAAGGAAGTCATGATGCGTACACATTATACCTCTGATATAACTCCTGAGATGGGGGGCGAGACAGTAACCCTTGCGGGGTGGACCCATGAACTGCGGGACATCGGAAAGATCAAGTTCCTTGTTCTCAGGGACAGGAGCGGCACCATTCAGGTGACTGCCAAGAGGGGAGTTGTTTCGGATGAGGTCATGGATTCTATTGATTTCGTAAAGGAGACAGTTGTTCAGGTGGAGGGAGAGGTGGTTGCGGGAAAAGGGGCCAAGGCAGGCATCGAGATCATTCCATCGAAAGTAACAGTTCTCGCTCCAGTTTCAACAACAATCCCATTTGAGGTTACTGGAAAGGTGCCTGTGGAGCTTGATGTTAGGCTTGATAACCGCTACATCGATTTAAGAAGAAAAGAGACAGCGGCCATTTTCAAGATACGGAGCGTCCTGGAAGGTGCATTCAGGGAAAAGCTAGTTGGGCTTGGTTTTCAGGAGATTACCCCGCCATCGATAGTGGCCTCCGCGACAGAGGGAGGCACAAGCCTTTTCAAAGTAAAGTATTTTGAGAACGATGCGTTTCTCGCACAGTCTCCGCAGCTCTACAAGCAGCTTGCAGTGATTGGCGGTATGGATAAGATATTCATGACAAGCCCAATATTCAGGGCGGAGAAGCATAACACATCTGCCCACTTGAATGAGATATTGCAGATGGATATTGAGATGGGTTTCGGAGACCACAACGATGCGATGGATATCCTTGCAGAAGTTGGGGTTCACCTGATATCCAAAGCCAAGGAGGAATGTCCAAAAGAGTTGGAGGTCCTCAAGCGGGAGCTGAAAGTTCCAGATAAGGTAACAAGATATACATATACTGAAGTCCTGGAACAACTCAACAGGGCAGGTTCCAGACTCGAGTGGGGCGATGATTTCTCAAAAGAGGACGAGAGGAAGATGCCTTCAGTCCTTGGCGAGGAGATGTTCCTCATAACTGAGTGGCCGACTGAGATACGAGCATTCTATTCCATGCCCACCAAGGACGACCAAAAGAAATGCAATGCTTACGACCTGATGTATGGGGGTATGGAGATAGCATCAGGCGCGCAGCGTATCCATATCCCGGAACTGCTCATCCAACAACTCAAAAACAGGGGCCTAAACCCGGATAATTTCGAGTTTTACACCAGGGCTTTCAGGATGGGCGCTCCACCACATGCGGGCTGGAGCATAGGGCTTGAACGGATTACGATGATGATATGCGGCGTTTCCAACATACGTGAATGCTCGCTTTTCCCGCGTGATAGGACACGTCTGACTCCGTAGGTGTTGAATTTGTTTGTCGTGGGCGCGATACAAAACCTGAAGAAAATCGGACACCTGCTTGACATATGGGCGGATGCAGGAGCGGATGGCGTTGCGTTCACAGTCCCATTTGATATGCTTGACAAGAGGTTTTTCGATAATACTAAGTCTGCCCGGGATAGGGGCATGCGTGTTTTGATACATCCTGTAGAGATGGGGGAGAAGACATGTACATCCAGCGACCCCTCCACACATTCATACATGCTCGAGAGAATCGGATTCACAATCGACATGATACGCACGCAGGATTTGGAGCCCCTTCTTGTGCTGCACCCCCCACGCCTCGCCGCCCCAAATACCCTGATATGTGGGAAGAAGGAGCTTGGGGAAGAGGAGGCATTCAGGAACGCAGTCCCCTTTCTGGATAAGCTTGCCAGGATAGTCCACCAGTCCCCCGTTTCCATTGCCATAGAGAACATGCACGACCCATATGCAAACCCGGAGCATTCCCTTTTGGGGTACACTACCCAACAGCTTGAGTCCCTATGTGATGGAAGGGGGTTTGGGATATGCGTTGATACGGGGCATGCCAAACTCTCGAGGACAACTGTTTCGGAATACCTCAATTCCCCGCTTAACATACTGGCAATCCACCTGCAAGGGAACGACGGGAGCTATGACCAGCACATGGTCCCAACAAGCAAGAACATTGGCGATACTGAAGGGGTTCTCAAGCTCCTCTCACTGGATATACCTATTGTTGTTGAGACCAACTCTTACTGGGTTTTAGAGCAAGCGGAGAAATCAAGAGAAGCACTTGTTTCCAGACTCTCCTCAACATTAGATTCCATCAGGGAAAGGTCCCTCCCAGCGGAATAACAGTTTAATTTATTACCCTTTTTCTTCATATGTCTCTATCAAGCCTCAGTAGCTCAGCCTGGCAGAGCGACTGTTTCGTAATAAGGGTGCCCGAACCGCAGAGGGGGACACCCCCTCCGATTTGTCGCTTTTGCGACAAATGGACCACAAGTGCCCGAGCACTTGTCGGTCCCCAGTTCCAGGGTCCTCCTGACCCTCCCCCGAGGTGTTCAGGTGGTTTTAATAGAAGGCAGTAAAGCCTTCACAAAAATCCTTTTTCGGAAAAACAGTAGGCCGGGGGTTCAAATCCCTCCTGAGGCTTCCGTTATTTTTACCTATCGACACGGGTAACCCCTCTTTATATGTTGGGCATGCTGGAGGTATGGGTATGTCCAAGATCATAGAGGTGTATAAGACAAAGCAAGCTCTTTCTACAGTTGAAAAAAGGATAAAGGAGTCTAAGCTATCTAAGAACAACAAGAAGGCACTGGAAGGGTAGCCAGCCACCTGTCGACGTTTGGCTGTCATGTATATCAGCTCTTAATTAGATATATTGTTATACTACCCCAAAAACAGTTCTCTTTTGTTTAGCAGCCCCTAAGAATTAGCTTTTTTGTTTTGTCTCCAGGTTATCCATCTTTTCTTCCCTGCGCATTTCCTAC
>JBDRKD010000015.1:0-19689 GCA_043814255.1 Microcaldota archaeon | reverse complement strand
GAAATGTGTAGACTACTCTCTCAGTAGCATCTTTTATGCGGCTGTGTATTTCTCTCTTGCGCAGCCGCATTATGGTTTTCCGCCTGACGACGCCCCAATCTAAATAACGCGGTCCAGCCCGCAAGCTCTAAGGTCGGGGTCACCTATGTTCCAAAGTCAGATCTCCCGGTGACGGCGCACCGGATCCACCACCCCCGGCCCAGGATGATACGGCTCGTTATTCCGGAGCATCCAGTAGACCGTCTTCAGCATCTTACGGGCCGTCGCCATCACTGCCACCTGCTTGGGCTTCTCCTTCGCCAGCCGATGGTAGAACCTAGCTAGGTTCGTCTCCTGACGGACATGAATGTGCACCGCCTGGGTCAAAGCCCACCTGAACCACTTGGACCCCTCCCGGGTGATGCATCCATGATGGGTGCTTCCTCCGCTTCGCCTCACCGTGGGCACCAGGCCCGCGTAGCTGCAGAGCTTCTCCGAGTCAGGAAACCGGCGTACATCACCGATCTCGGAGACAAGCAGCAGCGCAATATAGTAGCCGACGCCGGGTATGGTGGTGAGAAGCCTGGCCCGGGATCCTCGCTGCACATCCGCTTCAAGCCCCCGGACATAGTGGCGATCTGCCTGTCCAAGGTATCCATGACGGGCAGCACCTGGTCCACGGCTTCAAGCCCCAGCCCTCTGAGTAAGATTCTTCCCTCCCGGGTGAACAATGGCACACCCGGCTTTATGGCCCGCTTGGCGAGTTCCGCGTGGATCCTGTTCTTGAGCATGGTGCGCATCCCCACCAAGAATGCTCTCCGTCTGACCCTGTCCCTGAGCTCACGTATGTCCCGGGGCGGCACGTATGACTCGGGGAGCAGGTCGGTTCGTAGTAGGTGGGCCAGGGTCTCCGAGTCTGTTCTGTCTGTTTTCTTCTTGGTCAGGGCCTTCACCCCCTTGGGGTGGGCGAGGCGGACGTCGTGGCCCGCCTCCTCCAGCCGGTCGTAGAGGGGCTGCCAGCAGTACCCCGCCTCCATGGCCACCATGGCCATGTCGAGGTCTTCCATGAACCCTTCTAGCCCATCAGGGTCGTTGGTGAAGCTGGCCTGCTTGACCACTTCTCCCTTCTCATCCATCACGGTCCCGTAACACACTCGTTTATGGACATCCAGTCCAACATACATCAAACTTCGTTCTCCTCCTACCTATGGTATGGTTTACTCATACTTGAAAGAAGGAGAACCCCAACATACCATCTAAATACGTACTGGAGGCGGACATTAACTTAATAATGTCTTCCAATTTTTCTAGTTGAACGTAATTTACTTTCGTCACTCAACAGAATCGCCTCCAAGTTGATTCTTGTTGTGTAGCTTATATTGGTAGTTTTGTATTTGGGGCTTCAATTGTGACTTTGAAAGAGAGTATCGTATTACATACGGTTTATTTTATGCATACTTCTTTTGGTTGTCCTTCGCCTTCCTCAGCTTTATTTCGAGAATGCCGTTCCTATATTTGGATTCAACAGAGTCCTTTTCGACGGATGTTGGAAGTTTTACTTCTTTGTAGTATTTTCTCGCTGGAGTTTCGGCGCTTATTATTAGGACATCGTCCTCTATCTTTAAGTTTACGTCCTTTTCTTCAACGCCGGGCAACTCTGCCATAATGTTTATGTGGTCTTCCTCCTCGAAGACGTCGACGATTGACTCTTTTTCTTCTATTGAGGGAGCTGTTGGAGGTATCTGTGTACTTGTGGATGGTGTTTTACTCTTAGGCTTGCTTATCTTCAAGGGGCTTGATGGCTTTGTCGTGTAGGATCCTTTTATCGGACGAGAGCTTACATGGAAGTCGATTACTCCCTTTTTCTCGAGGTTAATTCTTTTTTGGTACGTCTGAGATTTTTCTGTAAGCTTGGCAAGGTCATTGATTAGTCCAATTAATCCTCTGCCTTCAGATTTTACTCCCTGAATTTTGTCTGTGGTGTCGAATATGCTGAAACCAACGTCGAGCAGTTCTGAAACGTCGTTAAATATTTTGCCTAGCTCTATTGCGTCGCCAGTTTTTCATTTTCCCTGGATTTGTGTTCTCATCTCTTCTACTGTTTTCTTCAGTTGCTCAATTTCTTTTCCTTTTTGTTCAATATCTTTCTTTAGATGTTCTAAATCTTTTTCTGCTTCAACTTTTTTCCGTTTTTCTTCTTCCGTGATTTTTCACCTCCTTTATTCAATAACTCTTATCGGTTTTTCTAACTGAGTTAGATACGCTTGTGGGTTGGCAAAATATTCGGCTTCAAGTGGGGGGTGTTCTTCTAGTGCAAACTTTATTCCCTTAATTCCATGTTTCTCTAAAACAGCCTTTGCAAGTGGATAGCCCAAGTAATATGAGACCCCTTTAATTATCTGGTAACCTCTGAGGGCTTCTTTAACTAGTTTCTCTTCATCTGTTGCTGGGGCTGCGCGTCTTTCAGAGTGCAGACGCGTTCTGACCTTTCTGACGCCCTTTTGGCTTCTTTTCCCGATATCTATTTCGAAGAGAAGATTTATGCATTTTGAGTGCCCCATCTGTAGGTCTTCGTCCATGGATGCTGCTTCTATTTCATAGCCCATGTTACGCAAGGTTTGAAGCGCAATCGCCTCGCAGCACCCCTCCTTGAAAACTGTCAAAAAGACCATATCTATGTATTCATCATCCAATAGTTCATAGAGCTTCTCTGCGTTGCTCGCTTTTTCGGCCTCAACAAGCATCTTAACTAGGGCTTGTTTAGGTGCGCCCGAAGATGACGAAAGGTATGTTGAGAGGAGTTTTTCTGAGAGCTCGTGGGCGCATACAGAGATTATTTTTTCTGGGTGGTTTGCTATCATTTTTCCATTTATGTACAAAACTTCATCTTTTGGGTTGTAAAAGGCGAAATTTTCGAAAAATCCTGTCGCTTGGCTTTTTGAAAGGATTTCGCAGATCTGTATCCACTGAATATCGGTGTATACTACGCCGTTTTCTTCAAGGCCGTTTCGCATGCGCTGGGTTAATTGTTTGATGAGTTCTGGCTGTCTGAGTATTTTGACATCTCTGAAGTATGTGAAATCGATGCCGAATAATTCTACCATTTTTCTATGTATCTCCTTAAGCGTCTGATTGATCCACTCTTTGGTTGATTCGATGTCTTTCTGGTCATTTACGTTTTTCACAGAGCATACGCTCCCGCTTTATTCCGGTTTCTTGTCTGCTCTTTGGCTCTCCTAATGGCTTGTTCAAAATCTTCCAAGGTCACCTCAAGTTTACATAATTTTCCATCTGCTTCTTGTTCTGTACTTGTGTTTATGTATCTTCTAATAGCCAGCATTGTGGCTTCTCTGCAAATCGCTTCTATATCCGAACCCATGCAATCCTCTGTTTCTGCAACGAACTTTTGTAGGGAAACGTTTTTGGCGAGAGGATTTTTCTTAGTGTGGATTTTGAAGATTTCTAATCTTGCGTTTTCATCTGGTGGCGGGACGTAGATGATCTGATCGAATCTTCCAGCTCTTAGTAGAGCGGGATCGATCAGGTCTAATCGATTTGTTGCTGCAAGAACGACGACTCCACGGAGTTCCTCAAGTCCGTCCATTTCCGTGAGAAGCTGGCTTATAACCCTCTCAGAAACGTGTGAGTCTGCTATTCCGCTTCCCCGTCTTGGTGCCAAAGCATCAATCTCATCGAAAAATATAATGCAGGGCGCTGTTTGTTTTGCCCTCTTAAAGGTTTCTCTTACTCCCTTCTCCGATTCGCCTACGAACTTGCTCATGAGTTCTGGACCCTTAACGTTTATGAAGTTTACCTCGCTTTCGTTAGCTACAGCTTTAACCAGAAGGGTTTTCCCTGAGCCGGGAGGCCCATACAACAGTATGCCCTTCGGAGGCTTTACACCCGCTTCTTTGAAGATTTCGGGGTACTTTAAGGGCCATTCTATTGCTTCCCTTAGTGCCTGTTTAGCTTCTTTCAGGCCTCCTACATCATCCCATTTGACGTTTGGTTTTTGGACGAGTACTTCCCTCATAGCGGAGGGCTCCACGAACCTTAATGCGTCGAGGAAATCTTGCATTGTGACAACAAGCTTGTTGAGCACCTCCACCGGGATGTAGTCGGCTTCAAAGTCTATTTCGGGCAGCACTCTCCGCAGAGCCTTCATGGCTGCTTCCTTGCAGAGTTCTGAGGTGTCTGCACCGGTGAAGCCGTGAGTTAGGTCGGCGATTTTTTTTAGGTCTACATCTTCGGTTAGGGGCATTCCTCTAATGTGGATTTGGAGGATTTCGAATCGTCCTTCCTTGTCGGGTACTCCTACCTCTATTTCCCTGTCGAATCTTCCAGCCCTTCTAAGTGCGGGGTCGAGGGCGTTAGGTCGGTTCGTCGCTCCTATAACCACTATTTGTCCACGTGGTTCCAAACCGTCCATCATGGCTAGTAGCATGGAGACCACCCTCTTCTCTACTTCTCCGTGCACCTCCTCCCTTTTAGGTGCTAGGGAGTCGATTTCGTCGATGAAGATTATGCATGGCGTATTTTGTTCGGCTTGGCTGAAGATTTCTCTCAGTCTCGCCTCGGATTCCCCGTAGTATTTGCCGTGGATCTCCGCGCCGCTGAGGCTGATGAATGTGGCGAAGGTCTCGTTTGCCACGGCTTTAGCGATTAATGTTTTTCCGGTTCCTGGGGGACCGTGTAACAATACGCCTTTAAGCGGCTCTATGCCTAAGCGGTCAAAGACTTCTGGATGTCGTAGTGGGAGCTCTATCATCTCCCTTATTCTCTGGATTTGCTCGTCGAGCCCGCCGATATCTTCATATGTGAGTCCGATCCTCCCTTTGGTTTCTATCGCCTTTTCCTGAATGGCTATTTCAGTTGTGGAGTGTACTATGACGGCGGGGCTCTTCGGCTTCACGTGGGCTACGACGAAAGAGATGTTTGTGCCCAGAAGGCTTAGCCTCACATGGTCTCCTTCAACCAACGGCAGGCCTTCCAAGAGTTTCCTCACGTGTTTTCCATAATCCTCTCCTCTGAGCCATGGCTGAGTTTGGTCTAGAGGGGCTAAGACAACCTTTTCCGCCTTTTCAGCTTCGACTTTCTCGACGCGCACGTTGTCGTCGATCCCGGTGAAAGCGTTGTTCCTTATTATCCCGTCAATTTGGATGATGCCTTTACCTCGGTTTTCTGGGTATGCTGGCACTATCTTGGCGGCTGTCCTTTTCTTTCCGGTGATCTGGATGATGTCGCCGGTCTCCACACCTATTCTTTCCATATCTTCGGGGTCTATTCTTGCTATTCCTCGGCCGAAGTCTCTTTGGGATGCCTCGGCGATACGAAGTGTTATGATTTTTTGTGTTTGTTCCGGCACGCGGCCCCACCAACATTAGCCCTTAACTTTTGGTTAATAACAAAAGGTATATAAACCTTTCTGTAACAACTAAGTTTGAGGCAGTCACATAAATGGAGCCCGTAGAGAACATTCTTCAAATCGTTGGAAATGAAACCAGAAGAGAGATACTCACCCTTCTCTCGGAGGAGTCTCACTACATCTCCCAGATAGCCAAGAAATTGGATGTGACGCAACCAGCTATCCTGAAGCATCTCAGCCTTCTTGAGAGGGCTGGTCTGATAGAGAGCTTCAGGAGAAAGAGCCCATTAGGCGCAGCGAGAAAATATTATAAGATCTGCGACTCCGTCGGTATCGAAATAGTCATCAACCCAAAGAATTTCACGGTTACTAGACAACCCCGAAGGATGAATTGCCCAAAATACTTGGAGATGGAAGATGTAATCAAACAATTAACAGAGAAGATCAACAGAGCCGAGGATTTGGCTGAAAAAGCTGCGAAGGCGCGGGAATTGTTGGAGATTGCGGATGATCTCTTATCATGCGAAAACTATGAGGGTGGAAATTGGAGCTGTGAAAACTGTCATAGAGCCGCGTCGCTGAGAAAGGAGGTTTCACAAATCATATTACACGTATCTAGAGGAGAGATAGAACCGGGACTCCGCAGGCTAACAGAGACGATAAACTATCTTTTGTCTGGCTTTTTTCAGAAGTAGCAAACATTAATCCTTTCTCCACGTACTGATAACCCCATCCTAAAATTGAGTGGCTGTTGATCCGCTTTACAGTCTTGTAGTGGGTGGCGCCTCTTACCGTGTTTGTTCCCAAAAGATTTTCTTACCTATTAAGCGCGCACCTCGGGACGCATGTTTGGTGAAGTGAAATCCTCCTGTAATGCCTGAAGGCGTTTGGCTTCCGCGGGAGGTTTAGGGCTCCCCAGATTCTCCATCCGATCACTATGTCAACTGTAGCCCAGCCTCAAGGTCCCTGATGCTCATCTTCCTGCCCCGATGGGGGACCACCCTGTTTGCCTTCAGCCTCGATACCCAGCCCTTCCCATAGGACTCCACGTGTTCGGCCAGCTCCCGTGATAGGAGCCAGAAGTCGAAGACGTAGCTCTCGGCCGGGACGCCGAGCCCCTCGCACTCGTCCACCAGCCCCTTGGCCTGCTCCACCTTGCTCCTGAACCCGTGATCCGCCGTCCCCCGGCTGTCGTGCTTGAAGTACTGCCCGAAGCCTATGGGATAGTCCTTCTCATGGTCCGCGTAGTGGCTCGTGACCAGACACGGCGTGGACGTAGCGGCATGCGGTACGGTCCCAGAGCTTCCCCGCACCGGGCATCCTCCTCCCCGTCTTGGCGAGGAGCGTGTCGTCTATGGCTACGACGCCATCCCTCCGCCACCTCGTCTCCTCCATTGACTGGAGGAGGTCGAGTCTCCCCCTGTTCAGCCGCTCCTCTTCCCACCCGGGGAGGGTCAGGAACCTGTTGAGGTTGCTCTGGTCCGCCCTCTCGACGAGCCTGGAGGCGATGCTGCGCACCGTGTCCTTCCCGCCGGTGATGAGGCCGCTCAGGTACTGCTTGAACCTCCTGAACTGGTGCCATGAGAACAGCCGGCGGAAGAAGCCGGCGAACTCCTCGACGACGCCTGGAGAACCCATCACTGGGAGCATCACAGCATCAACAACAAGTAAAAGAAGACCACCCGCTTATAAACCGCAAAACTTGAGTTATATAATGACTTCTAATGAAAAAAAGACTCCAAAACATATTCACGGCATACAAAGCAACGATACAACAAATAGACAATTTTATAAAATCTAATATGAGAAACTCTTCTCAGGGTTTGTAGGCATTCCAATAAGCGTTATAGTAAGCCCCAAACCTATCTTTCTCCATGGACCGCTTCTAACAGAGCTATCATCTCTTTCAGTTTGTTCATCTCTTTTCCCGTGTCCTTGTAGGGCGCTTCTTCAAGCCTCTTAACCGTTTCTCTGACCCCCCTTATCTCTTCACCGAACTCTTTGTCACTCAGTTTTTTCTCTACTGAGCACATCAAGATCTTAGCTTGGCTTACTATTTTTACTTTCATCGTCAGCCCATCCAGAAGCTCCAGCAGTTCGTCCGTGTACTCTTTGATTATCTGGGTATTACCGCCATTTAACGCCGCATTAAGTTTATCTAAAGTTTCTTTCAGAGTCTTTTTCTCCCTTTCAGAAATTTTTCCGTTCATCTTTTCTACCGCCTTTTCCGCCTCGTAGATTACAGCCTTTGCCCGGTTACGAACTCCAATGATTTCCTTTTCCGTTTCGTCTACCTCGCTATACTTGGTCGCCTCGATGATCATTCTAGTGATTTCCTCCACTGACAGCGCTGTTGGCTTCGTTACTTTTATTGTTTCTTTTTTCCCAGTTTCTAGAATTTCGGCAGAGACGCTTAGTATGCCATCAGCGTCGATCTTGAAGGCTACCTCAACTTCCTGTTCGTATCTGGGTGCGGGTGGAACGCCGTCTAGCTTGAATAAGCCTAGGGATGTGTTGTCCTTAGCCATTTCCCTTTCCCCCTGGAGAACGTGAATCATCATTGAAGTCTGACCGTCTTCTTCAGTCGCAAAAATCATGCTTGCCTCAGTCGGGATTGTTGTATTCCTCTTAATCAATCTAGTAAATACTCCACCAGAAGTTTCTACACCCAAAGAGAGAGGGGTAACATCCAACAAAAGCATATCCCTTATCTCGCCTTTCAGAACGCTAGCCTGGATACAGGCGCCAACAGCAACGATCCCCATGGGATCTATGCCTTCCTCGGGTTCCAACCCCGAGAAGAAATCTTTAAAGTATCTTCTAATAACAGGCATCCTAGTCGGCCCGCCTACCAAAACAAGTTTGTCTATATCTTGAGGCCCTAGCCCTGCGTCTTTGAAGGCATGTTCTAGGGGATCTCTTAATCTATCGAGTTCCGGCCTTATAAGTTCCTCAAGTTTGTCTCGGGTTAGAACGATATGCGGATTGATCTTAGATCCATTTATGTCAAGCTGAGTCTTTATGGTTGTTGAACGTTTACTGGAGAGATGGATCTTTGTCATTTCGCCAGCGTCTCTGAGCCTATTCAAATTTTTCTGGTCTTCTCTCAAGTAAATGCCGTATTTTTCCTCAGTTTCCTCGACAAGATAATTTAGAACTCTATCGTCCATGTCCTTGCCGCCTAGATAGGTGTCTCCGCTTGTGGATATGACTTTGAAGATGCCGCTGTTCATCTGCAATATTGTTACGTCGAAGGTCCCAGCGCCTAAGTCCAGCACCGCTATCTTTAGGTTTTTTCTTATTTTGTCTAAACCGTAGGCTAGTGAGGCCGCTGTCGGTTCGCTGACTATTCTCAAAACTTCAAGTCCCGCTATTTCTGCCGCCTCTTTTGTGGCGTTTCTCTGGTTGTTGTTGAAGTACGCTGGCGCTGAGATCACTGCTTTGTCTATATTCTCTCCTAAGTAGGTTTCTGCGTCCCTTTTTATCTTCTTTATTATCAGGGCAGAAATCTCTTGGGGCGTATACTTGTAACCGTCTATTTCTACTGTGTAATTCGTGCCCATTTTCCTTTTAATCCATCTTACTGTCCTTTCTGGATGGACATAGGCGTATTCCTTTGCATTTTTCCCCACAACTATTTCGCCGCCTTCTTTGAACGCTACAATGGAGGGAAACATTTTTCCGTATAGGGTTGGCCCTTCAGCCGCTGGAACAAGCTTTATTTTTCCATCTTTCATAACGGCGCCAGCGGAGTTTGTGGTTCCAAGATCAATTCCTATTGTTCGTCCCATCGCGATTCCTCTGGAGAGGCTTAGCTGATCTTTTCTTGTATTATAATGGTTTCTTCGACCTTTGTTTTCTCAAGGGAGTAGAGGTAATGCTCACAGTACTTCGTCAATACTTCATGCGCGTTCTTTATTTTCTTAAACTTCTCTTCGGCGAGGGGATCCTCGGGACGAAGGTCTGGGTGGTATTTTCGCGCAAGCTGATTGTATACAGAATTTATTTCGGACAGGCTTACCTCCTGACCTAACCCCAGAGTTTTTCTCGCGTCGTCTACGGTCTTAAAATCGATCTTCTTTATCTCAATCTCCGTGAAATTGTATGGTGGCAAGGGACCGACGCAGAGAAACTTGAGTTTTTTCTCGTACTTTTTCTCCAGTTCTTGTAGTTTGTCGTAAAATTTCTGTTCTTTTTCTTTGTCTACTAGAAAAGAAGCATTCATTAGGGTGTCTTGATCTGTGATTTTGTTTTGTTCGGACCCAATTGACAGATCTCCTAGAATGCTGTATATGTCTTTCGTGTATTCGTTTTTTCTTTCATCCAAAGCTGACTTAACCTTTTTTCCCAATTCAATTTTGAGTGATTGATTGGCAGTCTTCTTCGCTTTCGCGCTTAATGTTTGTATTTCTTCATTTTCTTTTAAGATGTCCGTTAGGATGGTGTTGTCCCATGAAATCTTGACGTTGATCTGCAGCTTGTTGTCTATTTTCTCCAGCGTGTTCTTGAACTTCATTCGACCCCGCTTAAGGATGTTTATTATCTCTGATTCGTTCCTAGCTATAACTCCGAAACCTATAGGGATGGTCGTGTGAGTCTCCATAATTTTTCGCAAAGTCTTCTCGTGGGTCATGGTTTCTTCTATTTCGACTTTGTAATCCACTGGGATGTCGCTAACTACCGCCCCAATATCCTCGTATTGAATGGTATATACTTCGCTGTTGCCCAATCCAACGTTCCCGAAGCTTTCCCTCCTCTCTGTTTCTATTATTCCGTACAGGTACCTTCCAGTTTCCACTCACTTCACTTCCTGTCTCCCTTTTGACCCGCCAATCTCCGCTACAAAAGAATATGGAGGCCAAGGTCCAGTGAATCTGACAGCAAAACCTTCTCTCCTATTAACCTCTTCCAGTAATGTTGTTAATTTTTGAACTCTGTCTTTGCGCACTAAACAGGAGAGGTTTAAAATCATCAGTTTGCGTTCCCATTTTTCGGGAACTTTTTTATTTGTAGGCTCGTTCTTCACGTCGTCGACAAACTCCTTGATCTGATTGTACAGGTTTTCGGTGTGATGTTCGATTAGTGCTAGTCTTTTTTCTTGTTGCTTTTTTTCTTGTTGCTTTTTAAGGAGGTAAGCCGCTCCCTTGGTTTTGTTCTCCATCTCCTTTCTTAGATTCTGAATTTCCTCGTTTTCCTCTATTGTTTTTCTGACAAACTCGTTCTCAAGGAAGATTTGAACTTCATACTGTTCTTTTCCTTCAAGCCATTCTAGTAGCGTCTTAAGCTGGCTGTAGTGCTCGTTGAGCCACTTCTTCACGGCTTCGTCGTCTCCCGCAAAAATGTTGCTAAACGCTAGAGGGATTACTGTGCCAAATTCCTTGGTAGCTAGGTCAATTACATATTGATGGGTTAAAAGCCACTCCGCTGCCTTTTCCTTATCCTCTGTTTTGTAGAGCTTGGCCTCACCGCGATGGACGATCGCGCCTATATCTTTAATGGGTAAAGTGTAGACAAAACTATTTTCAATTCCCATATGCCCAAAATCTGTTTCTTTGCCGGAATTTACTATACAATAAACGTATCTTCCCTCATGGGTGTTCTTAGAGGACATTTCAACCCTCCAGTCGCATTTTTACGTTCCTCCTCACAATGCTTGGAACCAAAGGTTTCAGAAACATTTCTTGGATTGAGGATTCCATTTCACAAAGTTTTTCCACTTTCCCGTAGAACAACGCACGACCACATTCGTACGTCACGTTAAGAACTTGGTCTTCAGCTTTGATTCCCGGCACCGAAACACAGGCTTTCACGTTTACACCGGTGACTTTGTCCAACGGCACTTCAAACATTTTTTGGTTATCCACCCGGTACACCCAGAACAGCCTTTTATTTGTTAGGCATAAACGTCCAGGCCTCCAAGTGTCGCTTAATATACCCTGTGTGGGGAACAGATACCATAGCTTCTCTTCTTTGATGATTTCTTCCCCTTCAGGTAGAGGCGTACATTCGGATGGAATCACGATTCTATTCTCAAATTCTTTCCCTACTATCATTTTGATCGCTTGCTTAAGTTCTGTGACGTTTGAAGCGTGGATGCGCGCTACCTCACCACAATCGAACTGGAGATAAAGTTCCTCCCTCTCTTCTTTGAAGTGAATTTCTTTTTTTACCATAAGTCCTTCTATCTTGTCTAAGGATACCTCAAAAAGCATTTCAGGAGGCTCCTTTCTCCATAGGAAAAGCCTATTGTTCGTAAGGTACAAAAAGCCCGGCTTCCATGTGTTGATGACGCCTTCGCTGCTCCAAATGGATCCAAACGTTCTGATGATTACTTCCTCACCCTTGGACAGTGGCGCCTCCACTCTTCCCGCGAATTCTTTATCATACCATTCCCTGATACTTTTGTCCCACGCCTCCATCATCCCGTATTCCAGCATAGTCTCCATGCCTGCGATTGCTGCCCTGAGGTTTACCCCGATTAGTGGAACGCCAGCAACCGATATGATCAAGTCTGCGTTTAACACTAACCCTTTGTTTAATAGTTTTTCCAGAACATCGTTGATGTCACACTCTAAGCGGCTGGGCTCCATCCTCAGATCTCCTCCATGTTAACAAAGCTAAAGGGTGCCCATGGCCCAGTGAAGCGAACCGCATAACCTTCTTGACTGTTTATTTCGCCGAGTACCTCACCGAGCCTTTTCACTTTTTCCTTGTGGACTAAGCAGGAGAACGCTGCGATTAGTTTCTTGTCTTTGTAGCTTTCTGGCACATGCGAAACCTTTTCCTCAACCTTCACTTCTTCTACATGTTCCTTTATCTTTGAGGAGAACTCTTCAGCAAGCTTGACCCGCATCACATTATAGGCATCCTTTACTTGGAGCTCAAACTTTCGCTGACGCAGGTACGCAGCTCGTTTGGGCATCTTTTCGATTTTCTCCTTCAGTTCCCTTAAGCCCTGATTTTCGCCTACGATTTTGTCCGTTAACCTGTTTTGGTCGCAGAAGATCTGCACCGTATACTCCGCTTTGTCCCGGAGTCTCTCGAGTTCTTGTTTGAACTTCTCGTAACCCTTGCTCAACCAGTCTTTGACGGCGTCATCATCGCCTTTAACGATGGCGTCAAAGGAAAGCGGCAAGACCGTGCCAAAACGTTCTGAGGCTTTATCAATTACATTGTTATGGCTGAGAATCCACTCTTTGACTCTATTTTCGTCCCTAGACTCGTATGGTTGGGATTGACAGGCATGCACAACTGCCGCGATATCTTTATGGGAGACCATATAGACCTCTGCATGTTCTATCCCTATGTTACCTAAGCTCATCTCGTCTGCACCGCTGATGATACAGTAAGCGTATCTTCCTTGTGTAACCTCGGTTTCTCGGGCTAACTCTGCCTCGCTCATGCTTTCTTCAGCTCCTTCTCCCACCTTTCCGGGTTTAGAAATATGTCAGCCACCTCGGTGAGTCCGTCATTAACAGATTCAACAACATCTTCGAGGTCGTTTTCCCTCTTTATGTGTTCAAGCGCCTCATCGAGGTCTGCTAATGCCTCGCTGAGCCTTGCTTCTTCATCGGCACTTATCTTGCCGCTCTCAATTCGCCTTAGGGCTTGCCTTTCGAGTGCCTCCTTTATTATCTCAACCAGGGCAACTACGAGACCTAACAAACCTTGTTTGAGGTTGTCTTCATCAATGTTTATTACCATGTCTCCTCACCTAAGTTTGCTTAGTGTGACTTCTAAAACGCCGTTGTTGATGGTTCTCCTTACTTCGCTTTTAACTGAGCAGAAGAGTGGAACCTTTTGGTAGTATTTTTTCCCAGATATTATGAGAAAATTTTCTTTCACTTCGACTTTAACGTCTTTCTCCTCTAAGGGCAGAGAAGCTATGACCCTTAAGGCGTTCTTCTCGTCGAGGATGTCTAGTAATTTATCGTTACGTGCGTTATCTATCAGTCCTTCGTTTAGCCACCACGAAAAGGCGATTTTTTCACCCGTGAAGGGATCGATCTTTGAATGTTCAAAGGTGATGAGGGGTCCTCCTATGATCTGTTGTGCTTTTGGGTTTATGATCTCTCTAATCCTGATCAATACTTCCATATCGGAGGAGGCGTGGATTAGATCTGCTAGCTTTCTGATTCCCGCATGCCGCTCTCTCAAAAAATATGTTATAATTTGCCTGCTTTTCTCGTCTACCGCATTTATGAGCTGGTCCATGTTTCCTGATCGTAGCTGTGAACTTAATGGTTTACGAGCCATTTCATCCCCTGTTAACCGGCTTAGGTTTAACTTGGTAAACATTTACCTTCGCAGTGCCCTCCTCTCTCATCTTGGCCATCGCGCTCTCCCATCCACACCATGGACACATGTCATTGAGCAGCTGTTCTCTCTCCACCATTTTGCCGCATTGTGGACACTCCTCCTTATCTTTCATGGCTTCTTTCCAGGCTCCCATTTCTAGGTTTGTTCCGGACGGAAACTCTAACCCGTATCTTGCTGCCGTCTCGAAAGAAGCTAAGGCGGCCCTTATCTTGATTCCGAGTAGTTCAACGCCGGAAACGGAAACGGCGATGTCAGCGTTGATCACCAGTCCTTTGTCTAAAATCTTGCCTATAGCTTCTGCCAAGCCCTCCGTAGAGCTTTCTTTTTGAGGACTTAATATTGACATTCCTTCATCTCCCATCGGGTCTGTAGTTCCATCCGCACCATGGACAGCCTTCTTCTTTGAGGTCTTCTGGTTTAGATTTCATGCCGCAGATTGGGCATGGTTGTTTTGTTATCAGTTCTCGCCATCCTGGCGCGTCAAAATTTGTTCCTTTGGGGAGGTCTAGACCTATTTCCGCTGCTGTTTTGAAGGAGCTGAGGATTATGCAGGTGTTTATCCCCAGAAGATCTGTGCCAACAAGGTCGACTCTGACATTTGCGTCGACTACCACTCCTTTGTCTAGGATTCTGTCGAGCACTTCAAGCAAGCCGGATTGTTCAGGACTTAAAATAACCATTCGTAATGCCTCTTTTCCGGTTTACATCACTCTCTTCGCCGTCTTGTCTGTCTTGTTATCCTGCCTGTTTTATATACTTTTGCGGACTTTGCTACTTTACCAGCTTTTCCTCTTCGCTTTGAAGTAAACAGCGACATATTGCTTTCACCTATCTCGATTTATTTACGGTTGTTTCTTAGATAAGCAATATTCAAAAAACTGTTACGAAAATTGTGTCGAAAACTGAAAACACCAGCTCCAGAAATGATTCGACTGGTAGTAGAATAGCCTGACTTGAAAGCCATACCAAGTAGACATCTATTACGTAAAATTCCAGTTAAGTTCTCCCAGATGGCTTTTTCTCCTCAAACTCCCTGGTTTTCTCAGCCGTTTCTCGAACTCTTTTCACCGTTTCGGTTCCCATCTGAGCAAATGCGCGTAATGTTGCTGAGCCTAGGCCCATCAGAGCTCCAGCAGGTCCAGCTATGGCCAATCCGAGCAGAACCTCTCCGGTTGCATCAACCTCTATGGGTGAGGATATATGTGGAAATTTCTTTATTTCCTTTCCTCTCCTCGGAATAGGATTTCTACCGAACTGAGGTTTGACTAGTATATCCCTTTTTCGAGGTTTGGAAATTCGTTCAATTGTCTTCAGTTTTTTGCTTTTACAGTTCAAACTTGCTTACCTCCTTCAAACAGAACCTTTCCGAAATTAAATAAATCTTCGATTTCTCTAATCTCATGTGGAAACAGAGGCATTCCCACAATTTTGTAAGGAGAGAATCTCTCGCGAATACTTTGAAACTCTTTCTGTTGCATTTCCCTTTTTGACATGCAATAAGGGCAGTCAGGGTTATGTGGGTTGAGGCCATTGCAAACGATTTGTCTCACTGGTATTTTATAGGATCTTAGGGTCATCAGCAATCGTTCGCTTTCCTTGATCGCCATTTCCTCTAAAATGGTAACTGGAACAAACTCGGTATGCTGGCTCTTGAGAACAGCCTTTATCATTTCAATATCCTTTATCGTTTGCTCCAGAAACACCTCTGACTTCCCCAGCAGGCGCCGTGCGCGTCTGCCGAAAAACGTTTGTAGTACGTATCGGGTTTTTGAGTGCATCTGCGTTAAGACTCTCACCCATTTTGACATCATGTCGGGAAGTTCTAAGAAGCGGAGGGTGTGCCCAGTTGGAGCGGTGTCCAGAATATATAGGTCATATTCACCCTTTTTTATAAGACGTTGAAGCTCCCTTTGTGCCATAAGTTCGTCCATTCCAGGGAGGGACAGATCAAGGAATTTAGATATATCCTCTCTTTCCATGTACGTTGCGTTCTCCGCAATCTCTATGAGTGCTTCTCTATTCTCTTCTCTCCATTCTTTCAAAAGTTTCTCCGCGTCAATTTCCATAGCATAAAGGTTATTCACGCCCCTTATCGGAGTAATCTCGTAGCCTATCTCTTGGTCAAAGCTATCGGACAATGAGTGTTGTGGGTCAATAGAGAGAACCAGCGTTTTCTTGCCGCGGCTGGCCATGTAAATTCCGGTTGCAGCGGAGCACGTTGTCTTTCCGCATCCTCCCTTTCCACCAAATAACACAAGATTCTTGTCCGAGAACTCTAGTCTTGGAACTCCCCCGATTTTAGGCAAAAGATTCTTTGAGGTTTCGATTTTCACAGAGGAAAATTTGGGCTTGTACTTGCTTTCGAACAACATTTTGGTAAAGTCGCTTAAAGATTCCATTCCCATGACTTGCTGAGGGAACTGCGGCATTTCAATGATGTTATATCCTGGAAACTTTTCACGTATCTCCTTGATTCTCTTCATTTGTCCTTGCCTCCTCAATCTGCAATAGCTGCACTTTACATCTGATGAAACAACGAAGTTGACGATGACATCCTTACAAGGTATTCCACAAGATTTGAAGCCTTTAATCACAAGCTCGGCTATGGAAATTCCCATCGCTTCTGGGATCGTTAGGGCGACAAGCACAGCTCGCTTAGGATTAAGAACGCTTTCCCTTAACCTCTTCAGTTTCACTCTTTGTTCCAGTAAGAATAAACGAACTTCGCCTAGACTCATCACGTTCTCAAACTTTTTGACGAGCCTGAACGCTGTCTCCAGCCATTCATCAACTATGCCGGGAAGTTCTATCAACCGGATTGCATGCGCACCTGCAGCTGTGTCGATGACGACACGGTCAAATTCACGGTCCGTCAAGATATCGTTTAGCTTTGACAGAGCCATAAGCTCATCCAATCCAGGTGGGGAGAAATCCATGATGTCCTGAAGAAGCTGTCTCTCAAATGGCATGTCTAGTCCTTTACGGAGGAATTGGTTTAGGGCTTTCTCGATTATATCTCTGTACCTTTCTTTAAGGTCTTCCAAAACTTCCTCGTAGTTTATCTCGAAGCCATAAAGATTGCCCGCATTATCTATCTGAGTGAGCTTGTTCCCTATCTTAACATCGAAAGCGTCAGAGAGAGAATGCGCAGGATCCGTAGAAAAAATTAGCGTTTTTTTACCGTGACCGGCTGTCCATAGCCCGATGGCGGCTGAAACAACGGTTTTTCCTACTCCACCTTTACCACCGCAGAATATAAACTGTACATCTCTCTCCAAGAGATCTGAAAGTGACAAGCGCATTTACCTATCCTAGTATGTTTATTCTCTGTTTGAGGTTCATCCTATTTATTCTATTGTTCATTTTTCGTTGGTGGTTTAGTTCCCCGTTTCTCCTCTCATATTCCTCCTTTGTTATCTCACCTAGCTCATAGAGCAGCCGGTTCTCCTTTATTTTGTTGTTTATCTTTTCATGGCTCTCCTTTTCTCTTATATCCTCAACGTAATCTAATATTGTTTCCATGAGCCAGATCATGTCAAAGGGGGGTATCGATATTCCAAGCATCCGAAGGAAGATGTCATCTATGAAGAATGGCATTAGGTTCACCTTTTTTTGGAGACTTCTATACCTTTCGGTCCGATTTTTATGTAGACAAAATTGTATGGTGCCCACGGCCCGCTGTACAGAAGTTTTAGCATAGGGTATTTTTCCTGTAGTTCCGACACCTTTTCTGAAAAAGCATCAACGGCTTCTTTGTCGGCGAGGAATGACGCGTTTAGAATCAGCCTATCGCTAAATAGGTCTCCTGTGACCGCCTGCTTTGCTTTGGTTTCTAGTGATGCTAAGATGTCTGATACGCATTCCTCCTTTTTTTCCGGGTCGACAAACACGATGTCCTCGTTTAGAACGGCTTTCAACCCGAGTTCAACCTTGTTGTCCACCAGTCTTAAACATTCCCTTGCTGGATTATAGGCCTTCATCAGTAGGCGTCTTAGGATTCTTTCGTTTTTTATCGTTGCTCCAAACTCAACTGGTACAACTGTGTGCTCCTCCATTACCTGTCTTAAGACTGCTTCGTGTCCTCTTGTGTTGTCCTCTGTCAGTTCGCAATCCTTCATGGGATAATCGCTGACTACCGCCGCAACATCTCTGTAAGGAATCGTGTAGACCTCACTGTTGTTCATACCTATATTTCCAAAACTCATGTCTTTGCTAAACGGTATTATGCAGTAGAAATACTTCGCCTCCTCCTTCCTTCTCTCCTTCTCTTCTTCAGCCTTTCTCGAGGCCTCTAACCTCGCTTTCTCCAGCAGTTCTTCAATCTCATATGAGAGTTTGATTGCTTTCTCGTAGTCTGCTGAGTCAAAGTTTTTGTCCGCATCCGTCAGCATCTCGTTTATTTTCTGCATCATTTCTGGAACGTAAAGGGAGATTTTTGTTTTGTCCTCAGCTTCCTCTGCCGCCGTTCTTACGTTCGTTATTGCTTCTCTCGCTATCTCTTCTTTCTCCAAAAGCTTTGCTTGGGTCCTCCTTCTTTCCGCTTCGGACCGTTTTCTCTGCTCTAGCGCCTTTTTTGGCTTCTCGATTCTTTCTTTCTCTCTTTTGAAGCGTTCTTCTCTTTCTTCGAATCTGTTTTTTCTAAGCTCTTCGTATTTTTTCTTAGTCATTTTTTCTGTCTCCTTCAATCGTTGGCTTATGCTGTAGGTACTGGTTCAAGAGTTGGTTGGCTTGAATGCGTTCGTTAAGTAGGTTTTTTATTCTCAGTTCCGCGTCTTTAGCCGGTGCATACGTCTTTGCCTTTCCAATCTTCTCGAATGCCAGCAGTCCCTTTTCTTCCATTGATTGGAGCAGGGGGTAAATTGTTCCTGGGCTTAGTAACACGTTAAATTCCAGATGTATGGTCTTCATAATATCAGTTCCGCACATTGGCTCCCTTTGGACGAGGGTCAGAATTATGGTCTCCAGATTCTTTTTCACCATTTTTTCAATGGAGTCAGCTGACAACTTTGATCTATCAATTAAATCTCCTGATAAGACCGTTAGATCGGTTGTTGTGAGTTGAAGTTGGTTATGATGATCTGTCATTTTTTTGATCATGCTAGGACTGATCTTAGAAACGTCATAGGTGCATAAGCAGTTTATGCTATGTTTCTTGCTAAGTTCATTTATGTAACTCTCTCTTTCATCAACTTCAGCATCTTTCTGGTTGGGTATCGATCCGGCATCTATGATTACCCGCAGCTTACATTTTTCTTCTCTTTCGAGATCTCTAATCTCTTCCGGTTTGATAACTTTTAACTCAACAATAGAATTGAATTCACGAATAAGAGATGCAGGATCGTCATTGGTTACGTAAACTGCTTCTTCATCGTTTAGAATGGAAGCTAAAAACGCTCTCTGAATCGCATACTTATCCACCTTTGGAGTGTAGAGGTGGAGAATATGTTTTAGGCCTTCAACATCTGCGGTAGACCGTGACTGCTTGCGCGATTTCATTTCCTCTTAACCTTTTAACTGATGCAGCCTTTTTCAATCTCGATACATTGCATATGGGCACACTTGCTTATCTGCATGCATATTTTCTTGCCCGCGCGTCCCATTTCGCCCTTCTTCTGTTCCATTTCTCTCCCCATCTCAGCTCATGGGCTACCTTTTTTCCCTCCCGTGTATCCACACCGGTTACTGTTTCACCTCTCCTCCTTGCTCCGCTTACTCTTTCAATGGCTTCTCCCTGATACTTTAGGGTTCGTTCCTTTTGACGCTCGATCCGCCTTTCTAGAGAGCGAAGATGCATGTTGAGGCTTCTTTGCCACCAACTTCGTCTTTCCATTACTGATTTTCCTCACTATGTTATTACCTACTCTTCTTCCGCTGGCACCATTCTGTCGGCTCGCCTCCTGACCATCTTCTGTTTCCAGCCGATTAGTTCGCCGTCCTTTTTGAATCTGATCTCGTATCTTCCAAGAAGATCCTGCGTGTCAGGTACCGCCTTTCTCTCCAGCGCCTCAACTGTGACTTTCCACTCT
>JBDRKD010000014.1:0-22586 GCA_043814255.1 Microcaldota archaeon | reverse complement strand
GGCATGCAATGGATCAGCTACAAGAATGTTGCTTCGCACGTTCTCCCAACATCAGTCCATATAAAGGACCTCACCACTTCAGCGACACAGATTCTCGAGCAGAATTATGAATTCGACCTAGTGAACCAGAACAAGTTGCTTGAGAAGTACATTGACAAGGAGATTACAGTCATGACTGATGATGGGAACATAACCGGTATCCTGTTGAGCTACGACAGCGGGATCGTTCTAAGGACCGATGAGGGGATTATGAGTGTAAGAAGCGGAATAAACCAGATAAAATACCCCGTGCTCCCGGAGGGGCTCATCACCACCCCAACACTGAACTGGCTTATAAACACATTCACAGGTGGAGACCACAGGCTTGAGGTCACATACCTCACCAGTGGAATCACATGGGAGGCAGACTACATAGCCGTAGTCAACAGGGATGATGACAGGATAGATATGACTGGTTGGGTCACCATAACCAACTACGCGGGAACAACATTCAAGGATGCCAAGCTCAAGCTCGTTGCAGGGGATATACATTTCGTTCCGCGTGGCGCAGCCCAATTGGCTCGTGCAGCTGGCAGCATGTATGAGATGGCAGATTATTCATCATCAACGCAATTCAGCCAGGAGGAGCTGTTTGAGTATCACCTGTATACATTAGACCGGCCGACCACCATAAAGGACAGCCAAATAAAGCAGGTGAGTCTCTTTACATCGAACAACGTGCCTGCTGAGAAGGAATTCGTTTTCGATGGGCAAAACTCGAACAAGATACAGGTTAAGCTGAACATCAACAACACCGAATCATACGGGCTTGGGATACCTCTCCCAAAGGGCGTTGTCAGGGTGTACAAGCCCGACAGCTCAGGACAGCTCCAGTTCCTTGGAGAGGATTCAATCGACCACACGCCAAAGGATGAACAGATGCGCCTTTACCTAGGTAACGCATTCGATGTTGTAGGCGAGAGGAAAGTCATGGATCACAAGGGGAGCTATTGCCACTACACAGATACAATTGAGATAGAGCTAAGGAACCACAAGGATGAAGACATCGTAGTTACCGTCATAGAGCATCCGCGCTGTGATTGGGACATAGATGAAGAGAACTTCCGCCATGTAAAGGAGAGCACAAGCAAGATATACTGGAAGGTTCCCGTGAAAGCGGATTCCTCATCGAAGCTGACGTACGTCATCGATACAAGCTGCTGGTGTTAGATGCGCCGTTGCAGGGCCGCGCCGCAATTGCTGCAATAGTTGTCAGCGCGGTCATGCATTGAACCGCATTTCTGGCATACGCCTATACCTCTTCCTCCGGGGCCTTTTGTGAAAAGGAAGAATGGCATAGAGATAAACATAAGGAAAACCCCTGCAAGGGCAACAGAAACAATCAGGAGCGGTGAACCCAGAATAGGGAGTTCTGACTCTAAGTTTACTTTAAAATAATCCCCCAGCATTCTCGCCCATCCAATGCTCCATGACTCGAGGAGTTTTCCAACAAGCAGCATAAACACCCAAGCAGGCCAAGTGAGCCAGAAATGAACCGAAGCTCTAAATGCATATTTAATCCGTAGTACAGGCAAAGAGAACTTCGCTTTTGATAAGTCTCCGCTTTTCTCAGCCTGTTTCATCAGAAGAAAGAGGATGCCAATCGCACCTACCATGATAAAGACTATTGTGAGGATGAAGAACATCCATATCGGGATGTTCAGGGCGGCGAACGCATCGTACACTCCCTTGAGCGCAAGCACACCCAACCCGATGACAACCAGGAAAATTATATCCTTGATTTCCATAAACCAATAATATCCCCGTATATTTAAATAGTCTGTTATCCATATTTTAGATGGAGTGGTACTATGTTCGTATTTCAGATATCTGCAAAAGAGACGAAAAGAGAGGCTGACGGAAAACGGAATGAGGGGTTATTGCCTTCATCTGAAAGGCGTTCTGAGGGCACAGGAGCGAGCAGGCGGTCCAATCCCGCAGTGCATCCGAAATTATTGGATAAGATTGAGAATGCATTTACCCTTGCACTGAAAGAGGAGAAATCGAGCGTACTTCCATTGGAGGAGGGTATAGCGTATACCATTCACCCACACCATCCAGTCAAAATGAGAGTTATTGAAGGACCTGATGGCCATGTCGCTGAGGTCCATCTTCCGTTGACAGAAGGGGAATTCGATCTAGATGTGCTTAAGAACAAGTTAAGGAACGACATTGCGAGCATGAGTCCTCTGCTGGACGGCATCGCCCATGATGAGGGAATCATTCTAGATGAGAGCAGGGAGTCAGATATGGAGATTGTGCATCTTGAAGAGACGAACAGCAAGTGGCTCAAGGCAACCATTCCTGTGATAGTCCGGCCAAAAACTGAGAGCCAAGCGAAACAGCAGGAGCCTGTGGGACTTCCGGAGTTTACTGTAGATGCGCTGTTCCCAGAGAATCAAGCACTATTACTAAAAGATGGAGTTAGTTTAAGCGAAGATGAAATAGCTGCACTGAACACAGTCATGCGCACAAGGGTTGACAACTCAAAGTACCGCGACCAGGTCCTCGAGCAGCTGAACAATCTCAATGAAGACCCACTGGAGATGAATAAGTTCATTGGAGACAACACTCTGGGAGTGGTTGCGTATAACCTGGTCTTGGACTTGGAGGCAAAGGAAAAAGCCAGTGGATCTCCCGGAACCCAAGAATCTGCATTTATGGAAGCCCGCAATGAAATGTTATCAGGGGATATCCAAAAACTAATTGAACAATCCAATTTCTCACCAGCCGATATCGATATGGCGCGAAAAACAATGGATTTGGCGAGTGGCCCTATCAGTGGCACATATGCTTCAGAGCTTCATGATGGGGTATATGGGGCCGTTGTAGATTGTGGTTGTGTGGATGCGGCAAAAGATGGATCAAAGGCTGTTGGTGATGCGACTGGTGAATTAAATCAGGTAGAAGTTGACTTCTCTAAGATGCTTGTTGTCTATCAACTTGATAAAGAAGCATACGAGAACGCAGTTGCAAAAATGAGCCCAGAACTCAGGGAGAAAGTGAGAAAAGCCATCAAACTGCTACTGGGGGACAAGGTCATCAGCACTATCATAAATGCAGTTGCGCAGACTGCAAGACCGTCAGAAAGAACCGTTTCCAACACTGCGTTTACCACAATGTACATGTGGCTTATGGAGCAGGCCAAGAAATACAGGGAGATACTCGTCGGGATATATGTGCTCTCCAAGATACATTCGTTCTTCACAAAGGCAGCTGACGATTCCAGGAAGCTCTCTGAGGATTGCTACAAGGATGATCAGTATATGCTGGAAGTGAGGAAGAGAGAGCTCGAGAAGGCGGAGAAACAGACAATGGGACAGCAGGCCGCGACAACTCTGGCAGGGGCCAGATACATGGATTTGCAGCGTGTGCTTATGAACAAGGATGTTGAGAAGATAGAAACACTGAGCGATGAAGACAAGCGGTTCTACAGCGATAATGCGCCCGCACTCTTAGGATACATGAACTACGTTGATGCAGTGAAGGAGAATGAGGACAAGTTTGGCGGAGAGAAGTCCGTTTCACTTGCATTGATGGTGGGCGAGCTCATTGGACGGGGGCCAGGAGATATCCCTTCCGGGAAACTTGAACAGATGAAGACAGATATCCGGAGCATGTATGCGAACGATGAGCAAGCCCAGAGGATAACCCAATATTTCGACGACGCTGAGAAGCTACAGCAAACGGCGAAAGACATAGTCTCAAAAGACCCATCCTCATACATGGTTGTTGGTCAGAATGGGGAGGTACTCAAGGACAAGGACAACAACCCTGTTCCAAACCTCATGAAAATAGGACTTGCGTTTGCAAAAGAGATTGAGAACCAAGCGGCTTGAGCTTATCCAACAACCTTTTTACCTAGTTTTTCACACGCGGAGATAAATTCCTCTTTGTGTTCAATGTCTACGGAATGAATATCGGAATCATAGATGATCTCAAGAAACTCTTTCTTTGAGACGATTCTTTTTTCCACAAAGCGCATACTATCTATCCTTTCCCAAGAGAAGAACATCTCTCTTGGTTTAACTGCCATTCCCTTACTTACATATGTCCAGGTAAGGATCCCTTCCTTGTAAATCCTAGTCCTGAATTTCATCCTGTCTGGCTCAAGGGAATAATATACATAGACGAGTCCTGATGCGATTGCCAACACCAAGTACGCCCCAAGCTCAAAGAGGTCTATCTCAGTAGAGAGGATGAGAATGCGTATTGGATTCATGAGAAAGATTATCATGAGGAACAGGAATGTCGTTTTCCAGGCATTTATTTTCTTGGATTGTCCGTCAGACCACAGGGGTTTTCCTTGCACCATAACCTAATTGGAAAAAACGGACTATATAAGCCTACTGCCTTTTGGTTCATACATGTCTTCCCCTATTCTAATGACGCCTTTCATTTCCTTTATCGTCTTCAAATCCTCAAGCTTGAAACGAGCACCTATTTCGGTGGACCCGCAACCGTTAGTGCTAATCACATCCATCGCTTCAACCACTTTCCTAAGGCCATCGAGTTCTTTTTCACTCCCCCTAAAAACAATTCGTGTTGATACATATGGCACGTCGTTTTCATAACTCATTGCCGGATGGTAATTATGGGCCGGATTGCAGCATGAATCCTTCTCTGCCTTGAAACCCCGCTGTTTATAATATGCATAATAATTCATAAGGCTCCACTGGTTCGTCCTATGTTCCTTAGCTGTGCGCGGAGGGGTTCGCTTTTTGGAATCCACCTGTGGTTCTTCCTTCAGAAAAGCAGAACTGAATCTATTCGGCGGCCTGTCTCCGAAACGCATAGGGTGTGTGCAGCTAACAGAGGCAAACATCAGTGCAGTCGAAATTACGCCAACAGCAATTTTTTTACCGTTCGGCAACCTCGTTCTTTTCTTTGCATGCATAAAGGCGATATCCTTCCCTTTAAAGGTTATAAACATTATCCCTGTTCCGAAGATGCCAAATTTATATAATCTAAACCCCATATGCCTAGCATGAGATTCATTGAGCTTGCACAGACTTACAACCAGATCGAACTGAAAACAAAAAGGCTTGAGAGAACTGAGATGCTCTCTGAGCTTTTCAAGAAAGCTAGCACCGAGAATATCGACACGATAATCTACATCACCCAGGGAAGCATTGCGCCGCCACACAAAAACATAGAGGTGGGGCTCGGGGAGAAATTTGTGGAGCAGGCAATCGCAGTCGCTTCTGGTTATTCAGTAAAAACAGTTGAGGGCGAATACAAGAAAACTGGAGATATAGGGGAAGCAGCAGAGAACCTTCTTGGGAAGAAAACGCAAACATCGCTCTCGCAGGACGAGTTGACAATAGAGAAGGTATTCGGTGCGTTCATGAAGATAGCTAAGAGCAAGGGGAAAGGAAGCCAGGACCTGAAGAAGAAAATATTGATTGATTTACTGAACAGCGCCGAGCCGCTGGAGGCAAGGTATGTTGTGAGATTCCCACTTGGGAGATTGAGGTTAGGCGTCGGTGATCCGACAATGCTGGATGCACTTTCATTCTGCAAGAAAGGGGACAAGAGCATTCGCGAAGAGCTGGAGCGGGCATACAATATTTCAAATGACCTGGGGCTTGTTGCAAGAACACTTTTCGAGAACGAGAGCAAGATAAAAGAATTCGAGATGAAGGTTTTCAATCCAGTTAGGCCAGCGCTTGCTGAGAGATTATCATCAGCGGAAGAAATAATCGAGAAGCTTGGGAAGTGCAACGTTGAGGCAAAGTACGATGGATTCAGATGCCAGATACACAAGCAAGGTGAGAAGGTAGAGATATTCTCAAGGAAACTTGAACCAATGGCGGACATGTTCCCAGAAATAGTTGAGGCAACAAAGAGATACATCTCGGCAAAGAATGCGATTTTCGAGGGTGAGGCGATAGCATTCAATGAACAGACAGGCGAGTACAGATCATTTCAGCTGACCATACAACGCAAGAGGAAGTATGGGATTTCCGAGCTAATGCAGGTCTACCCCCTTAGGCTCTTTGCATTTGATGTTCTCTTTGATGGGAAAGACATCTCTAATGAAAAGTATTCACAGAGGAGAGAAATCCTGAAAAGTTTGGTAAATGAAAACGAGACAATAAAATTATCCGAATCAATCGTGACAGATGACACTAAAGAACTCGAGGGTTATTTTGAAAAATGCATTGAGAGGGGGCTTGAAGGAATCATTGCAAAGGATCTCAATTCCCCCTACATCGCAGGCGCAAGAAAATTTGCGTGGATAAAGTTGAAGCGCTCATATAAATCCGAACTTGCCGATACGCTTGACCTTGTAATCCTTGGGTATTATCTAGGAAAAGGAAAGAGGGCAAAATTTGCGTTTGGAGGGTTGCTGTGTGGGGTGTATGATGACGAGGAAGGAACATTTAGGACCGTTGCAAAAATAGGTTCTGGATTTTCCGAGGAGCAGATGCAGGAGCTCGAATCAACATTAAGACAAATTGCAATGAAAGAGAAACCAAGGAACATCCACTCACTCATGGAACCCGATATATGGGTGGAGCCAAAATACGTGATTACAGTTTCAGCTGATGAGATAACGCGCTCGCCAACCCACACCTGTGGGATGGGAAAAACAGGTTATGCGCTGCGATTTCCGCGAATGATTCATGGAATCAGGAGCGAAAAGGGTCCAGAAGATTCTACGACAGTAAATGAGGTTCTTGACATGTTCCAAAAACAGAAAAAAATCATCCTGGATTCAAGCTTTTAAAGGAGTTAAATTGGATTTAAAGGTGTTTTAGTTAATCTTAATCAAATTAATCTAACAATTTCCATTGTAAGTTGTTTTATTCTATTTTTATGTGTCCTATGCCATATTTCTTACGTTATACTTGTTTATTTTGTGTTTTAATCTATTTTATACCTTCTTATATCCTCAAAATGCATAAAATTGTTTTATTCTTAAAAATAATGCGTAATAGTGCTTTTTCAAGTTTTAGGAAATTCAGAGAAATAAGCACTCTCGTACCTTAATTTATATCTTCTGGGGGCTCTAGTTCTTTATTTAAACTCATATTAACATCAATACACCTTAAAACTACAAAAAGAATCCCTGAGAGTACTCATTTTTTTTACCGAAAGATATATAAACATCCTTCTCTCAACGTTAAACAGGCGATTAGTATGGAGAGTATAATCAAAAACGTTGTTGGAGAGCGTGAGCCCGCTCAAGAAAACTTCGGCTCAGAGAAAATTAAAATTGTAACAATCGGGGTAGGGGGAGCAGGAAACAATACCATAAACCGGCTTATACGAGCGGGCGTTAAGGGAACTGAGCTCCTTGCAGTGAATACTGACAGGCAACACTTGACCATAGTGGACGAGAAATCGAAGAAGATGCTTATTGGAAAGAGCATCACACGTGGTCTTGGAGCAGGAGGGTATCCTGATGTCGGCACAAAGGCAGCTGAAGTTGACAGGCCGCTTCTAGAGAAGGAACTAGAGGGCGCACACCTTGTGTTCCTCTGCGCAGGAATGGGAGGAGGAACGGGAACAGGCGCTGCACCTGTTATCGCGGAGATTGCCAAAGAGCAAGGGGCAATTACTGTTGCCATGGTGACCTATCCTTTCAACCTTGAGAGAGCCAGGAGAGCCAAGGCCGATGAGGGCATTGCGAAACTCAGGAAAGTTACCGACTCTGTGATTATACTCGACAACAATCGGCTTGTAAAGCTTGTCCCAAACCTGCCAATGAACGAGGCATTTTCTGTTGCGGATGAGATTCTTGCGAAGGCGATAGGGGGACTAGTGTGGACCATCACCCAACCGAGCCTTATAAACATTGATTTTGCTGATGTTAGGGCCATCATGGGTGGTGGTGGAGTAGGTTTCATCGCAGTTGGGGAAGGCAAGGGAACAGACAAAGTCACCGGAGCCGCAGAGGGTGTTCTCAAGAACAGGTTGCTCGATGTGGACTTCGAGGGCGCTTCGGGAGCAGTTATCCATATCTCTGGAGGAGCCGACCTAACGCTTGGGGACTCGATAAAAGCAGGCGAGATTGTAACTGAGAAGATGGACCCACACGCCAATGTGAAGTGGGGAGCCAGACTCATACCTGGTTATGATGGGAAGCTAGAGATAGTTGCCATTGTGACTGGCGTGAGGGGCGCGAGCATTCTCGGTCAGAGCTTGGATGAACCAGAGAAGGAAACCAACCCATACCCAGACATCGAGGTTATAGGTTAATCCCTTTCCTTATTTTTATTTTTTATTCGTATAAAAAACCGGAGGGTGTTGTGATTGAATGGATTGTTTGAATCCTCCACGGGGGGCAAAAGTGGGATCTTAGGGGATGCTGGAGCAACTAGTTCTGATAAGATTAAGATAATGGTTGTTGGAGTCGGTGGTGCTGGTTGTAATACAATCAACCGTTTGAGCCAAATGGGCATTAAGAGTGCCGAGACAGTTGCAATTAATACAGATAGTCTTCATCTGAAGATAATAAGTTCTGATAAGAAAGTGCTTATTGGAAAAACAATTACCAAAGGTCTTGGAGCAGGAGGTTTCCCAGAGGTTGCGGCAAAATGCGCGCAGACAAGCAAGAAGGAATTAGAAGATGCTCTTGATGGAGTACAACTCCTTTTCCTCTGCGCAGGAATGGGAGGAGGAACGGGAACAGGCGCTGCTCCGATTATCGCGGAGATTGCCAAAGAGCAGGGAGCTATTGTTGTCGCCATGGTGACTTTCCCATTCTCTTTGGAGAGGATAAGGATGCAGAAAGCTGTATGGGGTATTGAAGAATTGAAGAAAACCTCGGACACCGTCGTCATAATCGACAACAACAGACTTGTGAGCTATGTCCCAAACCTGCCACTTAACCAGGCATTTGCTGTTGCGGATGAACTCACTGCGCATGCGGTGAAAGGGATAGCAGACACGATAATGTTCCCAAGCTTGGTGAACATAGACTTCGCAGACATGCGTGCGATTATGGGAAACGCAGGTGTTGCTATAATCTCAGTAGGAGAGGGAAAGGGCAACGACAAAGTCGAGCGGGTCGTCAAAAATACACTTGACCATCCATTGCTTGATGTTGATTACACTGGGGCAAGAGGAGCACTCATACACATAGCAGGCGGAAAGGACCTGACAATTGGCGAAACAACCCAGATAGGGGAACAACTTACAGATGTCTTCCATGAAGACGCGAATGTCATCTGGGGTGCCAGGCTTAGTCCTGAAATGGGAGATTCCGTGCGGGTGACTTCGATAATGACTGGCATAACCTCTCCGCATGTTACCGGTAAAGAGGAATTGGCTGGAGAAAATGGCAGGGTAGTCGAACTCTCAGGAATAGAGCAGATACTGCTCTAATCCCCCTACTTTTTATTATTTTGTGGTCAATAGCGCGAGCATGAGAAAGCTAAGTTCCACCAAGTTTTCAGATAAGAATTCTATGTCTTACTGGTGGAGGATTAAGAACCCATTGCGAATAGCGTTTAACTTCCTACTAATCTACAGCGCCAAGTATATTCCGTCACTTGCGCTGAAGCGATTCATGTATCGTCTCACAGGAGCGAAAATAGGGGATGGGGCATCCGTCGGTCTGGCTGCCATGTTCGATGTATTCTTTCCAGAACTTATAGAAATCGGGGATAATGCGATAATCGGTTACAACAGCACCATAATCGCACATGAATTTCTACTCAATGAGCTCAGGACGGGGAGAGTGAAGATAGGCAAGAACGTGATGATTGGGGTCAATTGCACAGTACTTGCAGGAATCGAAATAGGGGATGGGGCAACTGTGTCTGCATGTTCGCTTGTCAATTCAGACGTTCCCGCTGGGACGTTTGTGGGTGGCGTACCTGCAAAAATCCTCGAGAGAAAGCCTTAGAGATATCAATATAAAGACAGGTGTTCAATACTAGGAAGAGGTGTGAGTATGGTTAAGAGAGATCTTCTTGTAGTGAAAGACTTTTCAAAAGAGGAGATACTCAGGGTAATCGATCTGGCTCTTCAGATAAAACAGAATCCTAAGAATTATGCAACTACCCTCAATGGGAAGACACTATTGATGCTTTTTGAGAAGCCCTCGCTTAGAACAAGGCTTTCATTCGAAGTTGGCATGACGCAGCTTGGGGGACATGGTATCTTTTACTCAATAAAGGATTCTCCCCTGGGGAAGAAGGAAACGATGCACGACACAGCAAAGACTGCCTCTCGTTATGTCGACATTATAATGGCAAGAACATACAAACATTCGGACATAGAGGAGCTTGCTAAATTCGCAAGTGTGCCGGTCATAAACGCGCTGTCCGATTTTGCACACCCTTGCCAGATACTATGTGATGTCATGACAATGCAGGAGAAGGGCAAGGATCTCGGAAAGCTCAAGCTTGCGTACTTCGGGGACTGCAACAATAATGTTACACACGATCTCATGTATGCCGCCGCGATTGTCGGTTTCGAGATGGCAGTCTGCTGTCCGGCAGGAGAGGAGTACGAGCCGCAGAAGCAGGTGGTTGAGGAAGTTAAGGCGCTAAGTGCGAAAAGCGGCGCTAAGGTTTACGTTACACATGATGCTAAGGACGGCATCAATGGGGCAGACGTAGTATATACTGATTCATGGATGAGTTACCATATAGATGAAGGCGCGAAGGAGAGAAGGGTGAAGCAGCTCGGCCCATACCAGGTCACAACAGGATTGATGGATATGGCAAATAAGGATGCGATATTCATGAATTGCCTGCCCGCAATGCGTGGTTATGAGCAAACGGCAGAGGTCATAGACGGGTCGCAGTCAATAGTTTTTGATCAGGCGGAGAACCGACTTCATATCCAAAAGGCGATAATGTTGTTCTTGATGGGTTTAGCATAGGTGATTGTTTTGATTTTGAAAGGACTTGTAAAACCGCTTGGCTATGTATCCAAGGAGGAGCTTGATGCATCACTCAACAGTTTAATGGAGGAAAAAACAAAATTTGAAGGGTACAAGCAGGGCAAAGAGAGGGAAGTCTCTCTTCTAAAGGATGAGGTTTCAAGGATGGAGTTAGAGAACAGGGAGAATAGTCAAAGGCTTGCGGAGTTGTCGGTAGACCTGCAGAAAATATCCAAGCAATATGATCAGACACTCGAAGATTTTAGGATATCTGAGGAAAACAGCTGCAAAACGCAGAAGTTTTTTAAGGACCGGTACGAAAAAGTTCAATATGAGTGCAAAGAATTCAAGAAGAAAAATGAATCAATTATGGCTATCAATAACAGTTTACAAAAACAGATAAAACACATTAGCATGCAGAAGAAAAAGGCTGATGCCAAGTTCAAATCAGGGGATAAGAAGCTCCGATCCACCATGAAAAATCTCAAGGAACTTGCAAAAAGGCTTAAATTGACTAAAACAAAGACAAAATCTGCGAGAAAGGCATCAGGAAAAACAAAAACTAAAAAAAGACCCGTTAAACATAGGGGTGCCCGACATTGAGTGGTTTCAACCAACCAATCGACATTGGGGATGAATGCAATGTCACAATCGAGGCTCAGGGCAACAGGGGCGATGGCATTGCCCATATTGAGGGGTTCGTTGTATTCGTTAAGAATGGGAAAGTTGGGGATAAACTCAAGGTGAGAATCCAAACGGTCCGAAGGACATTCGCAATCGCTGAAATAATCAAATGAGATGGTGATATCTTGAAGGAATCCCTAAAAATATCAAAATCGTTCGTCTGTACTTGCGGTAGAGACCATACGCTTGAGCTATCGACTGATCTGGCAGTGGACAGTCTCGTTATCGAAGCCAGCTGCCCATCATGCGGTGAGAGAAGAAGTATTACGGCGGGTTCTCTTTTGTTGAATCAGGCCGTAGGGCAAGTAACCAATGACCAGAGTTCGAATTCTGAATCCCAACTGTCCTTTATGGAGTCTGAGGAGGACGAGCAAGCCAAAACGGAGAATAAGGGAGAAAGTGACGAGTCCATATGTACTGATATGTTTGAATAGTCCTTCTACCAACACCGGTTGATTCCAACCAACAACCACAATATCATCGATTCCGCTATAGGCCTGGAGGCAAGCCCTCATAGAAAAACATTAACTTTATTAATTCCATTTCCATAATATAGATGACTTGTTCTGAAAAAAGATAGGTTGTGAGTTTTTGGCTTCAGTTGAAGAAAGACGAGGTAATGGCCTAGGGGGTAATAGATCTTCTCTTGCAGAATCCATTTCCATACTCTCGGGTTCAGACCTCACGAGGATTCAAGATGAGTCCATATTACGCTATGTTGCAAAATATTCCAGGAATATTTCATCTAGGAGAAAGGCGATTTCTGAACTTATTAAGATGAATCGAGTGGATATACTGGAATACCTTGCTTTCACCAGTGATTTTGATGAAACAAAAAAGCTTGCAATACTTGGACTGTCGCGCCTATCGTGCATTGATGCTCTTAAGCGAGTAATACGTTCAGGAGACGATCGACTTATCCCAACAGCGTGTTCTGGATTGGCCAAGAACATAGATGTGGCAATACGGCGCGGGGATTCCGAAGCCCTTGAGATGATCTCAAAATTCTCCAGAAGCCAACGGCAGAGGAAAGAGGCGTATGTGTGGTTGAAGAAGATGTCTGTCATAAAGAAGATATGGGATATTGAAAAAAGAGCGAATCACAACTCCACACATCGTCCTGCCTGATCTAGTTTTCGTTTTCCAAAATCAGCTATTCCCTTAAGCTGTTTTCCGGTGAAGACAGGCCCATCCTTGCACACCATAAGGCCTCCTATCGAGCATTGGCCACAAATCCCGAACCCACATTTCATGTATCTCTCAAGGCTTAGTTGCGTTTCAATCCCAGATTCATCACACATCTCCAAGATTTTCAAAAGCATAATCTCAGGGCCACATGCATAAACACAATCTGGGAAGAAATTATGAATCTCTTTTTTCAGGTAATCTGTCACAAAACCCCTTTCGCCCTCGCTTCCATCGTCAGTACATACGATCACATCCCCCGCAATTGGTCGTGTGAGGAGTTCCCCCTTTGTCTTTGCTCCAGCGATGAAACGGGTCTCAATATGTTCACCCATAGTTCGTTCCGCAAGAAATCTCATCGGGGCCACACCATATCCCCCACCGACAAGCATTGCCTTCTTTCCTTTTATTGAGAACCCATTGCCAAATGGGCCTCGAACCCACAGGGAATCACCAGTATGCAATGTATGGATTCTCTTGCTAAACGGACCAACATTGGCCACCGTCAATCTTAATGGGTCAACTCCTGCGACACAGAATGGTTTTTCATCCACCCCTGGAATCCACACCATTACAAACTGTCCTGGTTTCGCATCGATGGCCAAGTCTAAGCGGAATGTCTTTACCTTTTTGTTCTCAACATCCACATTGGTTATCCTTGTTTTACGGGGAATCATCTAATCATCCAGCCTCAACTGCTCAAGCTTTGAATAACCGTTTTCTTTCATAAATGCATCAATCTCATCACATATCTGATTGAATGCTTCCATCCCCCTATAATGGATCGATGAACCGATACCCACGGCAGTTGCTCCGGCCATCAACATCTCAACAGCATCCCTGCCAGTTATTATTCCGCCAGTTCCGATTACAGGTATGTCCACAGCATTTGAGATTTCCCACACGCACCTCACCGCTATTGGCCGGATAGCTGGGCCGCTTATCCCACCCACTTTATTCGCGAGCACCGGTTTCCTAGAATCTATATCTATGAGCATGCCTGGGCCCACGGTGTTTATGGCGCATATCGCATCTGCGCCCGCCCCTTCAACTGATTCTGCAATGGAGACTATATCCGTTACGTTTGGGGAGAGTTTTACAATCAAAGGGATATCTACAGCTTCCTTCACTTTCTCGACAACCTGGGCCGCGCTCCCGGTGTCACAGGCGAACGGTTTTCCCATTTCCCCTTGGACGTTTGGACATGATATGTTGAGTTCAATAAGTGCTGGTCCTGCCTCCGAAATCTTCTCTGCCACAGAGGCAAATGCTTCCGTTGACTCTTCAAAAACGCTTGCGATAACAGGGACTCCTGCCCCAGCCACAGCCTTCCTGATTTCCCTCAGTTCCTCTTCAACCCCCGGGTTTGAGAGCCCAACGGCGTTTATTATGACATCTCCAAATTGAATCACCGTAGGGTTTGGGTGGCCTGTGCGTGCTGTCAATCCGCACGATTTCGAAGTCACTGCCCCCGCCCCCATAGTGGCAACCCTTATAAGGGCGTCTGAGTTCACTCCGAGATATCCTGAATTCAGGATAGTGGGGTTTTTCATCCGAACATTGCAGATCCTTGTTTGGAGGGTATTTTTCATCAGATCAACTTCGTTGCCCCAGTGTATTTTTCCGCATATTCGAGCCACGCAGTACGTATCTCCGGAGAGATATCCTTTTCCACCAAGGGGAACACATCGCTAATCTTTCCAATGGAATGGACACCAATCCCGTACTTTTCCTTTATAATCTGGCTGGCGCTTTTCTCATCAACGTTCCCAGCATCACCCATCCTTTCTTCCCTGTCAATGGCTACAAGTATACCTACGATTTTATGCTCACCAAGCTTTCTGAGCTTATCGAATACCTCCAGTTTTGTTCCTCCTGTTGTGATAACATCATCAATAATCAGAATCCTTCCACCCTGTATGAAACTCTTTCCACCGACAATAAGCTTATCCGAACTCTTGTCCCCATAATCCTTCTCTTCTTTCCTATCGTACATGAAATGCGTGTTGATGCCATAGATGTCCTGAAGCCCTTCACAAGTGAGCGCGCCAAGACTTATTCCCTTATATGCTGGCCCGAAGACATACTCAAAGGGCTCAATCTCGCCATCCTTAAGCATCCTCGCAGCGGCTCCGGCGTATGCCGTTTTGATGGCATTTAGGGACTCACCATCCGTAAGCCCCCCCATATTGACGAAATGCGGGGATTTCCTTCCGCTTTTCAGTACAAACATCTCTTCCGTGCTCTTCGCTATCCTGAGTGCCCCCTTCTTCAGAAGCATCTTCACAAATTGTGATCTCACTTCATCCATACTTGGCGGTTCCGTACTAATCACCCAAATCGACAAGTCTGTTGACCATGCCGTTATATTTCTTCGCAGTTTCATTCGGATTTTGGGAATATATGACGCTCCTCCCAACATTCACAAGGATGTTCCTCCCAAAGGCATCTATTGTTTCGGATAGGTCTCCACCCTGCGCACCAACCCCCGGAATAAGTATCACTGCATCATTGCCGATTCCTTTCCGTATCTCCATTACCTCCTCTTTTTTCGTGTGCGTTGCCCCAACAACTGCGCCATCCGCGTTCGTTTTCCCTATCTGCTGCGCAATCCATGAGTAACCAGTTGTACCCCCCACTGAAGATTCCCTCATGAAATACTTGGAATCAGGATTAGACATGAGCGTAAGCACGATTAACCCAACTCCTGCGTCATGGGCGCCTGCCGATGCCTCTGAGATATTGCCTGCGAACGGCGAGAAGGTCAATGCGTCAAACCCGGCTTGCCGGACCCAATAGAACGACGATTTGTTGCTTGAACCGATATCGCCAAGTTTATTATCGAGTATTGTTACCAGGCCGTGTTTGTGCGCGAGAGCGTTCATCTTTCTGTACATATCTAATGAGAACGGCATTACGAACTGCATATTCGGTTTTATGGCACAGCAGTAATCTGAAACATTCTCAATAATATCCATGCAGAAGTTAAACATCCCATCCACTTCAGGCGTATCTTCGAAATAGTGTCTATCTATGGAATTCTTTTCAGGGTTCAGAAAGTGCGAGACGGGGTCGATGCCAACACACAAAACACTTTGTTTTTCATTTCTCGCAGTTAGGTACTTCTCAAGAAATCCAACCATAATATCCCTCTTAAAACACATATAAAGCAAAATATTTCAGGGAGTCCGTATAGTATTTGTACCACCATTTGTTCTTCTTCTTTATGGCGTCAAGAAGCTCCCTGAACTGCTCCTTCTCTCCTGCCGCAAGTTTGCTCTCAGTTAATTTCAGATGTTCTTTCCCATCAACTACTGTGCGTTCCTCCTGGTGCCCTATCTCTTTCTTGGCGGACTCGTACCATGGCGGAAGGCTTGACTTTCTCTTCTTGATAGCACTCAGGAAATCCTTCATCTCGACGGCTCGTTCCTTCCCGCTCTTGAATGCCTCCTTCCAAGGTATGGCAGAGGCATCATCACATATCTGCTTGATGTCTGCAGCCGAGTAGCCTACTGTGGCACGCGCAAGCCTCCCCCAGCGGCATTTCTTCACAGGCCTCTTGCTGGAATGCAGTTCGAAAATTGCGGCCCTGGAGTTTCTATCCGGTTCCGGAACGAACATGTGTTTCGAGAACCTCCCTGCGCGCCTGAGCGCCGGGTCAACGCTCCAGGGGGCGTTTGTGGCCCCTATAATCAGGACATTGTCGTTCTTTGCCTCGACTCCATCCATCTCATAGAGGAGCTGGTTCACAGCCATTTTTTGGTATGGCTGCTGCTGCATCTGGTCACGTCTTGCCCCCATTGCCTCCATCTCATCAAAGAAGACTATACATGGGGCGTTTTTCCTTCCGGTCTCGAATATATTGTGGAGGTTCTTTTCCGTATTCCCGACATACATATCCATTATGTCGCTTATCTTGGCATTTATGAACGACGCCTTGCACTCACCTGCCGCGGCTTTCACGACATATGTTTTTCCACATCCAGGTGGCCCATAGAACATGATTCCCCCGCCGCCCAGTTTTCCATATTTTCTTGCAAGCTCCGGCTGTAACATTGGGTAGACTATTGAATCGTTGATGAGTTCCTTGAGTTTATCCAGGCCAGCGACTTCGTCGAATGTCATTTTTGGTTTTTGGAGGAGCTTAACAGCATTGAGCACGTTCCCGCCCTCTCCGCCACCGGTAGTAGCCGGCTGGCCCTCTGAGTCAACAACTCCGTCTTTCTTTGATGTTGCCAATTCCCTATGGTTGCTCGCTTCCTGAAAATCAGGTTTTAGTTCGACGGCCTTATCATAGTCCGCAATTGCCTTATCATAATCCTGCATATAGTCATACGCCAGGCCCCTTATGTGGTATGCCTCTGCGAACTCCGGATTGAGTTCTACGACCTTATCAAAATCCTCTATTGCGCGTTCATAGTCCTGCTGGCAAGCATATGCGAGTCCTCTGTTGTAGAATGCCTTCAGGTATTTTTGGTTTAGGCTGATGGCCTTATCATAATCCAATATGCCATTTTCGAATTCCTGTTTCCTATAATATGCGTCCCCTCTGTTGTTGTATATGACTGGGTTACGAGGATCTAGTTCCGCCGCTTTGTTATAGTCGCTTATCGCCTTATCGTAGTTCTTCTTATTGTAATATGCAAGACCCCTGTTGAAATATGCCTCTGAGAAATTCGGGTTTAGAACGACCGCCATATTGTAGTTCTCTATTGCCCTGTCAAAGTCCTCTTTCTCGTAGTAGTTGTTTCCCCTGTGGTAATAGGTTCTGGAATCAGTAAGGCTCTCGTCATCTTCATCAAAGTCACTCATATATCCACAGTAGGTAATCATACATTTATGTTTAAAAAGATGGTGTTTTGCAGGGGGTAGTGGAGGAGAGCCAGGTACTTTAAGGGTCTATTAGAACGACCCTTACTCCTCCAGAATTATTTTTTTCAACTTTAAGACCCGCGATTTTCAAGTGTCCTCTAATTGTGGTTTCGCTCAATAGAAGCTTTCTCGCAGCCCCACGTATAGTTCCTTCTCGTTCAATGACCTCAACAACGAACTGCATATCGCGTTGTCCAATAGGTCCTTGTAGGATTTGTCCCGCTGATTGGATGTTCTCCACTTCTGTACGTAATTGATTGTTTATGGCCCTACTGTCGTGACCATCTACTAGCGCTAACGCAGACTCAACCACATACCTAAGTTCCCTGACATTCCCAGGCCACTTGTGCTTACTGAAGGCATTGAGCGTTGCTGAGTGAACTTTAACTTCTCGGCCGACTCCGTTTTGTCTAAGAAAGAAATCTATAAGGGGGGGAATATCATCAAGCCGCGTTCTTAGAGGGGGTATGTTAATCTCCACTCCTCTGATTCTGTAATACAGGTCTCGTCTGAAATCACCCTTAACTATTAAGCTTGAAACTGGTTGATTCGAGGCAGAGATAACTCTAACGTCTACCTCTAGAGGATTAGTATCTCCCAAACGGGTTATTTGGCCATCATCCAGGAAGTTAAGCACAGTTGCCTGTGTTCCCAGTGGCAGTGAGGTTATTTCGCTGAAATAAATTGTTCCATTGTTGGCAGCATTGATGCAGCCTATTTGATCTCTGTTGGCTCCTGTAAATGCTCCTTTCCTGTGTCCGAAGAATGCGCTTCCCGTAATGGACGTAGGTAGGTGGGGCATTACAACAAAAGGGCCATCTCTTCTTTCGCTGGAATCATGAATCGTTCGGGCAATAGCGTCCTTGCCAACACCGGTTTCCCCGCAAATGAAGACAGGGATTTTTCTGTCAGCAACTCTTTTTGCTCTCTCAAGCGCTTCCCTGAATCCTTGGCTACTGGCAACTAACTTAATAGAACCTGGTTGTGATTTTTGAGGACCCTGCATATTATAATATACTCATTTAATATTTATAAGCTTCTTAAAAGCTAAGGAAATTCAGCGATGCTGGCAGGAGTGGGGGGTCAACATCCTCTCGAGGCAACCTATTTAATATTTATGGGGGCTAACATATGCTGTCAACTTTTAGTGTTAGGCAGCTATAATAGCGGAGGAAATATTATGAAGCTTGTAATATCCGATCAAAAAAGCGGAAAATCATACCAAGTGGTCATTCCCAAGGAGTCCGAAAACATGTTTATCGGGGTCAAGATCGGCGATACAGTAGATGTCGGTTTTGCCGGCGCTCCAGGTTATAAGGGTCAGATTACTGGTGGGAGCGACAAGGACGGTTTTCCAATGAGACGGGACATAAGCGGTAGCAGGAGAGGCCATTTCCTTCTATCCTCTGGCACTGGTTTCAACCCTAAGAGGAAAGGCGAGAGAAAGAGAAAGATGGTCCATGGAAATACCATCGGGGAAGGGATTATGCAGATCAACATGAAGATTACAGAATATGGGGAAAAGCCCCTCGAAGAACTCTTTGCCAAGAAGGAAGAGGAGAATAAAAAGGAGTAGATTCATTTGACCCAAGCTGAAGTTAATATAGGCATGTTAGGGCATGTAGACCACGGCAAGACCAGCATAACCCAAAGTTTGACCGGCACCTGGACAGATACGCACAGTGAAGAGATAAAGAGGGGAATTACCATACGCTTGGGATATGCGGACACAGTGATTAAGAAGTGCCCAAAATGTCCGGAACCGCGGTGTTTTACTGTTGCCGACAAGTGTCCCGATTGCGGAGCACCCGCAGAACCGGTCAGGAGAATATCCATCCTGGATGCGCCTGGACACGAAACACTGATGATGACTGCAATATCGGCTTCTAACATAGTAGACGGCGCAATACTTGTGATTGCTGCAAACGAGAAATGCCCGCAGCCACAGACACTTGAACACCTCGCTATACTCGAGATAATGGGTGTGAAGAACATCATAATTGTCCAGAATAAAGTGGATCTCGTATCAAAAGAGGATGCGGTCAAGAACCACGATGAAATAGTCAAATTTTTGGAAACAACGAATATGAAGTCTCTTCCGATAATCCCAACAGTGGCGAATAATGGCATAAACATGGATGTGCTCCTAGCTCAGATTCAGACAAGCATCCCGACGCCTAAAAGGGACCTGGATGCGCCTCCGAGGTTGTATATAGCGAGGTCCTTTGATGTGAATAAACCCGGGACCAAGATATCCAAGTTGGTTGGCGGCGTAATCGGCGGTTCAATAATCCATGGAAAACTTTCAGTTGGCGATGAACTCGAGTTAAGACCAGGCATACGTTCTGTTGATAAAGGGAAGGAATCATTTGATCCGATAGTCTTTAAAGTCAAGAGCCTCGGAACCGGAAAAGAGAAGTTGAAAGAGGCTCTTCCTGGCGGATTGATAGCAATAGGCACATCCCTCGATCCATCCCTCACGAAATCAGATGGTCTTGTTGGGAACATGGTCGGAAAACCTGGGACCCTCCCCGAAGTTTCCACTCAAATCGAGATTGAATTCCACAAGATGGAGAGGATTGGCCTGGATATCCCGCCCATTAAGATTGAGGAACCACTTGTCATAAGTATCGGAACCACCACATCCATAGCATTCATAGAGAAAATGAAGAGGGATAAATTTTCATTGAAATTAAAGAGGCCAATATGTGCAGATTCTGGCTCAAAACTTGCCGTGTGCAGGAGAATCAGTCAGCGCTGGAGGCTCTTTGGCTACGGGATATTGAACTGATTAGCCGCGCATCCTGCTCTGCTTTTCCTTCATAATAATTACCTTGAGATACCTCATTGTTTCTTTTACTGCGTCGAGGGCCCCATAGGCCGAAGCACTTACGTTGTGTATCCGGTCTGTCTTAAGACGGACCTTAAGTAAGCACATTTTCCTACGGAACTTGAAATGCATTGAAAGATAGTCCACATTCCCCGTTCTCTCAAGTTTTGCAATCTCTCTCTTCACAATCGCCATCACTTCTGGGTATATGTGCTTGTTCTCATCATAAAGACCGCTGATATGCACGTTTGGTTCATCCTTTGAAAAGACAGTCTCGAGGATATCTGTCATTGTGATTATCCCGACAGGTTTGTTCTCCTCAATCACAACCAATGAGGCGACATCAGATGAAATCATCTTCTTTGCAGCATCGGTCAGAGTCTTATCTGGCGTGATGCTCGCAACCTTGCTTTGCATGATTAGATTAATGGAAAAGGTCTTCCTACTTATTTTTTCCCTCATCAAAGGAACCTTCTCTCTTGGTTTTCTCAGTAACTCGGCCATATCGTATGTGCTCAATAATCCGGAAAGCATCCCCTCTCTCGTGACAATGAGCCTCCTCACATGGTTCTTGCGCATTATCGATTGCGCCTGTGCAAGGGTTGCGTCAATATCCACCCTAATACCTGGCCTGCTCATGACGTCATTGACAATATGTCCCTCCAGAATCCTTCCTTCCACAAGGTCAGCGAGAAGGTCTGAGAAGCTAACAATGCCTTTAACCGTATCTCCCTTAACTAAAGGAAGTGCCTTGAACCGTGTAGTGAAAAACAGCCTGCACATCTCTATGAGTGTCGTATCTTCTGTAATGGTGGGTGCAAATACGGACATGTGGCCTGCCTTGACGGTATTTGGATCGTCGCTTAGTTGTTTGAGAGTCCCTGTACCTATTATCCCATGATATTTCCCATCCTTAGTGACCACAACAACCAGTTTCGTTTGCTCCAAGTCACTCATCGCTTTTGCAAGCGTCTCCTCGGAATCCAATACCATATGCCTCATTTCTTTCTCTTCCATAGAATCACCAGCCGCAGTGGTTAACATTTGCTACTATGATTTATAACGCTTACTCCACATTAATTGAAACATGGCCTTTTCCGAGAAGGATATCATCTCCTTCATCATCGAGAAGTCTTCCTCTCCCGGAGTGGTGGTGGGTGCCGGGAAGGACGATTGCGCCTGCGTTTCGATAGGGGGAAAGAAGCTTCTCCTCACATCAGACATCATGTTCAGGAGCTCCCACTTTCCAAGCGCCCTTTCCCTCCAATCCATTGCGAGAAAAGCTGTTGTCGCAAACATCAGCGACCTCGCTTCCATGGGTTCCAAACCACTCTACATCCTGCTTTCCCTGGGGATACCGCGTAACTACCCGCACATCCGCCCCCTCACCCAAGGTTTCAAAGCCACTTGCAAGGAGTACAACACAATGATTATAGGTGGGGACACCAAATGTTCCAAAGAGCTCACGATTTCCATTACTGCAATTGGCGAAGCGAGGCACAACCTGCTCCTCCGCTCCAACGCCAGGGCAGGAGACGTCATTGCAGTTACTGGGGGGATCGGCTCAGCATTTTGCGGTTTCCATTCCCTCCTCAATAACAAGAGAACCCCCCACCAACTCGCCGGCTCTTTCACCCACCCAAAAGCCAGGGTGAAGGAAGGGATGCTCCTCTCTAAACTCCCCCGCGCAGCTGCAATGGACATAACTGACGGATTGCTTTACACTGCTTCTGAGATATCAAACGCAAGCAAAGTGCGGATAGACATCGACTCAAAACTCATTCCAATCCCAGAACCAGCTCTCGCTTACTCCAAAAAGCACAATATCCCCTTCAAAAAACTCATAAACACAGGAGAGGATTATGAGCTCCTGGTTTCCCTGAGCGGGCGGGATTTCAGGAGATTGAAGAGGAAAGCGAACCTAACAAGAATCGGGAGTGTTGAGAAAGGGAAGGACCTGTTTCTGGATGGGAAGAAGACAGGAGTGAAGGGGTACGATGCGTTTGGGTAGTTTTTACTAGATTAAAGAAATTTTAATCTAGATAGAAAAGCTTTTATATGCAAACTGATAAAGAGATTTATGAACGAAGCGTTCAATAGGAAATACAAAAAGGTGCTTGAGGTTCTCCCGGA
>JBDRKD010000013.1:0-6500 GCA_043814255.1 Microcaldota archaeon | reverse complement strand
CTTTTAATATCTTTTTCAGCTTGGATGTTGTTTCTAGCCTATCCCCTTGCTCAGGCTGCGCCTCATCGTTCCCATTTTTCTTGCTGAGATATATCACCCCTAGGGATGAGAGAACCACTGTTGAGATGATTACCACGAAGGCGAGGTCGCCTATGATGCCCTCCGAATCCAGTTCCTTTACTTGTGGCATTTGGGCAAGTACTGCCGCCGCAAGACCCCGCGGACCCATTGCTGCCATGAATGCGATGTGTTTCTCGAGTTCGCTTCTTCTGCTTATGAGCCACGTAGAGAAGTATCTGGCGCCTATGAGCAGTAGTGAGAAGATGACTCCGATTATTATCACTCTGACGTCCGAAACCGAGACAATCATACCAAGATAGACAAAGAAGAATGTCTTGACAAAAAATGATATCTCTGTTTGCATAAGCTCCATCTTTGTTCTATCGATGCTTGCCGTGGCGCCTATCCTGAACAGCTTTGAGAAATCATCGCGGTTCCCGAGAATGATACCGAAAATGAGTGCTGCTATTGCCCCGCTTCCACCAATCCATTCGGACATTGCGTATAGGATGAATATCACCGAAAGCGTTAGCATATAGCTGAGCCCTTTGAACCTGTGGAGGATTCTTAACCAGATAAGACCTGCGATAGAACCCAACAGTATCCCTATTGCGAATGTGCCAACAATGACGTTCGCAGGGTTTGTATTGAGGACCTCGATTTCAGGGTTGAGTATCCTTGTTACCATATTGAGGATTGTAATCGTTGCAACGATGCATAATACATCGGTCACTGCAGACTCCAACGAAAGGATATCACTGGCTTCCTCATAGATGTTGAGTTTCCCCAGTATTGGCAATACTATTGCGGAACTGGTCCCCCCGACTATTGCACCGAGAATGGCCCCCATGTAGAAAGACCACCCGAATATTATGTTCATTACTACTGCTCCAAGGAATATCGAAAAGAGGATATTTGTCAGGGCATACAGACCTGCTTTCGGAGTGTCGTATAGAACTTTGTATATGTTCATGTGAAGTCCGCCGTCGAAAAGGAGCACCATGAGTGCTATTGGGGCAAATATTGGTGCAAACCCGGCCATGTCGCTTGGGTTGGAGAGCCGGAATATTGGTCCTATCATGAGGCCAAGGAACATCAAAGCAAGAATATCGGGTATGTTTGTCTTTCGGAAAACCCATTCTGCAAAGAAGCCTATCACAATGACTATCCCAATTATTGCAAACGCGTCAGGCGGTTCCATGGATGACCACTAAGTAGAGATAAGTTACCATCGTTTTTATGTTTTTCCATCAATAATATAACATGATACTTTCTGACAAGGATATTCTGGAGCTTATGCGAAAGAAAAAGCTCGTGATAACTCCTTTCGAGAAAGAACAACTTGGGCAGGCATCTGTTGACCTCACGCTCTCGAACAGGTTCTGGAAGTTCAAGGAAGCGTTCATTGGGAAAAGGGTCGACCTGCGGAAAATCGACTTCAAGGAAGCAACTGAAGAGGTAGCAGCTGATTCGCTCGAACTTTCTCCTGGTGAGATGTGTTTGGGGCTCACTGTTGAGCATATAACCCTCCCTGGGGATATTATGGGGCATCTTGAGGGGAGGAGCAAATACGCCCGCATGGGATTGGCAGTACATGTGACAAGTTCGGTTGTACAGCCTGGCTCGGATAACCGCCAGGTTCTCGAAATAGTCAATATGTCCCCGTTCAAACTTGTGATACATGAGGGAATGCGCATATCGCAGGTTCTGTTCGAACGCCTTGAGAGCGCCACTGGAAAACCATATGCACGCTTTGGGAAGATCGCTCGGAAACAGTAGGTGAAATGTATGAAGATAGTGCCTCTTGCGTTTGATTCTATGGGAACGCGCTCAATGGCCACATATGTCCAGACAAAGGACGTTAAGATTTTGATAGATCCTTCAGTATCCATATCCCCTACCAGGTTTAGGCTCATGCCCCATCCAAAGGAGATTAGAAGGCGGGAATCACAATGGAGGGACATTAAGAAATACGCCAAGAAATCGGATGTCCTGACAGTGAGCCATTATCATTACGACCATTACAATCCAAATGAACCGGACATATACCGCGGGAAACATGTCTTCCTGAAGAATCCTGAAGAACACATAAACGACAACCAGCGCAAAAGAGCCGCTGAATTCATCCCAACCATAAAGAAGATTGCAAAACGGATTACATACGCAGACGGAATTGAAACGACATTTGGGAATACTAGGATTGTGTTTTCACCTCCGGTGTATCATGGGATTAATGATAGGTTGGGATATGTGCTGGAAGTCCTTGTTGATGATGGAAAAGAGAAATTCATCCATACAAGTGATGTCGAGGGACCGCCGATGCAAGAGCAACTTGATTTCATCATAAAACACAAACCGAACACGGTTTTCCTTGATGGACCGTTGAGCTACATGATATACAAGTTCGGCAACAGGGCATTGGAATCGTCGTTTCAGAACATGATGCACATAATAGATGACGCTGGGGTGAAATGCCTAGTTGTTGACCACCATTTCCTGAGAGATAGGGAATATGATGAGAGGATAGCTAGGGTGAGTGAGTTTGGCAAGAAGAGCGGGTGCAGGGTGTGCACGGCTGCAGAATTCATTGGAAAGAAAGTTGAGATGCTTGAGACCATGAGGAGAGAACTTTACAATAAAAGATAACTTGTTCTAGAACGGCATTATGTTTGATGTGCCGAGGTAGTATGAAGCGATATCTGCGGAGAACGCCACAAGGTAGCATTTTATGATGTTCCCAAGGATAACCGCTCCCAAAAACTTCCACCAATCATAGCGAAGGGCGCCCGCCGCAACTCCAGCGATATCGAAAGCGGGGTTTGGGATTGCTGAGAGCACAATAATCGATATCGCGCCATGTCTTCGCATCCATTGCTTTACCTGGAGGTAGTATTTTGGGTTCCTTTTCAGTATTGCTTTTTCACTTCCCCTGCCGAACATGTAGCCTGTTGTTTCTCCAATACCTCCGCCTATGCCTGCAATAATCCCAAGGTAAAGCGGATTGAGCACTGTTGCGAGGCCTGCAACGATGCTGATACCGGGCAATGGGAAGAATATTGTCGCGTTGGAGAACATCATGACAAAGAAAGCACCGGCATAACCCAGCTGGTCCATGTGCTCTAGGATGTAGCTTATTGGGTTTACCAATGAGATGATGGCACTTAAGACTAATGCCGCAATGACCCACCACATCTGCTTCTCAAGCTGCATACGCTAGTTCTTTCAAGCCTTTGTTTAAAATAGATTATCCTAGGGGTGTAGGAAACAACCGGGCAATCAGTTCTTAGCTGGCCATTTTATATCAAAGTACTGTTGTGTTGACCGCACATGTACGAGAACAGCCTGTTGGGCGTCCCGGGTGTCCAGCGGTTTCATCAGTATGGAGTTGTTTCTTATCCTGTGCTTGAATTCCTCAAAGACATGTTCTATGTATTTGCCAGTTCCGTAGAATCCCTCATGGATGTAGGAGAGAATTCCCTTCGCCTCCTCATCATTAATGCGCTTTCCCCCGCCAACCTCGAGTAAGGTGTCCTCGGATACAACAAAGAAAGTTGGCACGAGGGAGGACACTTGCCCGTTCTCATGAAGCGGGGGTAATGGGTAGGGCATGTCAAGAGCGTAGGCATTGTCTTTCCCCAATATCCCGACTATCTTCCCAAAATCATTCCCTGGCTCGAGCTCAGAGAAAACGAACCTCCATTCCGCTTCCCCGAGGCCTTGGATTCCGAGAATAAGATTCTCTGCAGTCATTAGTCTCGCATAACCCCTGTTCTCATGGGCTTTGTCGACTGCGATGAGGGTGTTCTGGACAACCCCCATCTCAGGCCAGGAAACTACATTCCGGGCTGCGATTACTTTGTCACCTGAACATAGCACTGTTAATATGTATTTCCCAGTTCCATTTGCAAATGCACCGTTCTCTGAATCCGAGAGGTACCTAAGCATCGTGGCGGATGATTCGACGTCTGTTTCGCCTATCCTCTGCTTCAGCAATTCCCTCGCCTGTTCGACTCGCCATTTATCCCTGGATGTGAGAAGGAAGAGCTTCTTTCTGTCATTGTATATCTTGGATGTCCTGCCTCCTGAGATGTCCCACTTCCCAGGATTCCTGTTGATTGGCCTGAGAATCCTCTTGCTCAATCTTGACAGGTGAACTTTGGTGATTGCCACGCTTTGGTCCATGTTTTCTCCCCCATTATTATTAGGTGTCTTACCCTTTAAAAAGAATCGTTTTTTGTGAAAGATTTATAAACCCTGAAATCAATAATGGACACGTGAATAAACAACTTAGAAAAACTGGCAGTGGGAGAGTAAGGGATGGCACGCGGGCGCTTGAAAGAAAAACATCCGGACCTGCAGAGATATCGCTTCAGATGTTTACTCGGCTTGATATGTCAAAAATCAGGGTAAGGAAGAAAGTTGGGGAACTTTTGGAGAAGGCAGAACGCGGGAAGATGAAAAACGCTGAATTCGTTGCGTCTTTGAAAACTACTGACTTGACTGAAGATGAAAAGAAGTTCGCAGTAGTGTATTACACCCTTTACAGGACATCGTTTAGAAAAGAGGACCGGGAACCCGCTTCTACGTTTATTGGTTATAATAGGGAGGAACCGCTCTCGAAACTTAATGAAAACGGATATTATTCGTTTGCCAATTTCTTCTTCGACGAAAATAAGAAGCCTGTCGCAATGATAAGCGGAGCGTTCATCGAAGGGGAAAAGGAGAGCGAGAATGTTCTTTTCATAGGATACAGGGCCGTTGCAAAAGGAAGCCTTAGACTGAAGGGCCTATCAAACGAACTTCTACAGCACGCGATTGATAGAGTAAGAAAAGAGACTGGGAGCGAGATTGGGTACTATGTGGGGGAGTTCGACAGGCCCCAGGACTTGGCTGACAACAAGAGAGAACACGCGCAAGCAATTTCGAGACTGGATTGGGCTGGAAGCGAGGGCAGGGTTGCTATCGAGGGACTCAGGTGGCCGCAGCCAGTATATGATTACGATGAAGGTTGGGTAAAGCCGCCTCAAGAACAGGAGAACCTGTTGCTGCTTGTCAAGGAAGTTGGGGAAAATAGACTGGAGACAAAGAAAGATGTTGAGACGCTTGTCAGAACCGTTTTCCAGTACTACGGGCTTGATGAAGCTAAGATACTGGGAACGGATGAGATAGCAATGGAAAGATACGTGAAATATGCTATGGAAAACGTACCTGAAAAACCAGGCAAACTCACTCCTGAATCCCAGAAATAAAACAAATCCCGCCAGTGTGATTTATTCTACCTGTTTCAGGTATTTGAACACACAACCTGTCGGTTTCCACCAGTTAGGTGCATACAAGCTACAGCCGACCGCTCTGCCATTGAGCTATGGCGGGATGCAGGCAATATATGTGGTAACAGGTTTATAAGAATATAGCCAATGAAAAAACTGATATACACCAGTGGCACACTGGTGGCACACTGGTGGGATGTGGATTATAGCCACAACACTTCGGCCGGAAACATATATTGGGCCTTGCACTTTGGGCAGTGGAGTATCGCCACACTTGTATTATTCCTGTCAACCTTTACGTCCATTATGTGATTGCACTTCTCACATTCGCTTTTCTCAATGAGTTCTACAATCTCCCGTTTTGTAGTGCAAACGGTTCTGCATTGCCCCCCCCTCAGCTTGACCTCATATTCGAATATTTCGGCCGTTTCACATTCATACATGGTCATACTTTGTAATACTTATTGTTTAAATACTTTACTAAATTGGACATAAATGTACACTAAACACTTATCGGCGCCCAAATGTAGATATCCAGTTATCGAACTTACATATCGTAATGGACCAGGGAACGAATGCAATAAGGACTAACGCCCAAAGTGTTGCAATGACGAATGGATTATTGTTCGGCCCTGGAATTGTCTTAAATAGTTGGGGCGTCATAGAATCCGGAAAAATTCCTTGGTGTGCAAGTGTGAATGAAAGAACAATGATTGCCGGGAGGGCGAGTATCATGAGCAGTGGAATTGATATGAGTGATTTCCAGATAGTTGAGGTTATGTCTAGTTTTTGGTACTCAAGTTCCTCTATCCCCTCTATCTCTGGGATTGGCTCATCTGTTGCCCAAGATGGTTTTTTGAGCATGTGTATGTTTGGGATCCTGTTCAGTTCCTGATGGGTAGATTCTTCTAAGCAATCGTTCCACTCACCAGATGTAGCATCCGCTTCTCTCGAGGTTTTTTCGGCCGCCATGGTGCGTTAACTGATAAGAAACGGCCTTAATAAACCTTACACTTCCGGTAAACTTAAGGCTGTAGACTTTTTCTTCTGGGCGCTTGCACAGTGTGGCCCGAGTCCAGCGCACAGGCACTGAGCAGTCCCCTCAGGTTTTTGCCCCGAGGCAAAAGGGCCACGGGTTTTGCCTCGAATCGGCTGCCACCTGTTACTGGT
>JBDRKD010000012.1:0-17819 GCA_043814255.1 Microcaldota archaeon | reverse complement strand
CTTGGATATCTGCCTTATCTCAGGTACGTCAAGCATCCTACTAGCTATCCCGTATTTGTCGAAGAACGGTCTGAAGTTACCTGCCTGGACCACCTTGTTTCCTGTGAGCTGGGATGTGAGAACTACGTTGCTTGGAACATGCTTTTCAAGGAACTTAGCATAGTTGTCTATTCCATCGAGCGGTTTTTTGAATATCAGTGAACTTGTTCTTGAGAATGCCTCTTCAACTGGTTTTTTGTCGAAAGGGGTTTCAGGCGTGGGGGTTATTTTCGCAGTGCTTCCCCTCTCTTTTGCAGCTCTCTCAATTATTTCGAAAAGAGATATCGCTCTTTTTTCTTTTTTGAGCTTCAGAGCTATTTCGGAAATTATCTTTTTCTTGAGTTGGTGGTATTTCTCTTTTGGAAGCTTGAGATTGCCTATTCTGTATGTCTCACCTATTAGACCAAATGAAAACATGCATTCCTTGCTGTTCTCTGCTGTAATGCAGTAATATAGGTCTGAGTTGAGTTCGCATGTGTGGCATTCGAAGCATCTGTTCAGCCTACCAACATCAGTGACTTTCATTGTGAACTTAGAGGTTGCACCGGAGTAGAAACCAAAACAGGACTCTGCGAATCTAACTTCCCTGCAGTAAGCCATGTACTTGGAATCGGAGATTGCGTTTGAACAGTAAACAAAATTGCTGTCTATTACATTGCTGCTTAGAGCAACGTAGTTGGAGTGGCCCAATATTGCATTTCCCGTGTAGTACATTCTCTCCTGCACTGCCTCCAGTATGCTGTCGATGTCCTTTATTTCGTTTATGGAAAGAGGCTCGAATCTCTTGTTAAAATCTACTTCATCGAAACTTGCGAATCTTGCACTGTCCCCATAATCCTTCATGGTCAGCGAAACGTCTTTTCCTGAAAAGGTGGACTTTTCGAATCTTGGAACTTGGGTATATTCGAGAAGCCATTCCTTGAAATCGGAGAGTTCGCCGATTTCCTCGCCTAGTAAGATTTTGCATGTGGATTTCCAGTTCTTGTTCATTATGTCATAAACGGTTTTTTCGTCTTGCATTATCATAAACAACCACCCCCAGTTTCTTAAAATCGTCCCCAGTAACTAAAGTTTCGTTTTTTGTTAATATAAAAGTTTCAATGAAATTTTTTCGAAAAACGCAAAATATTTAAATGTTTATTTAGTAATTAGAAATGTGTTGAATGCGCAAGGCGACCAAACGTGCGTTGAACACGCAAGATGACCAGAAGTGCGTTGAGTGCGCAAGGCGACCAGTTTGTCCGAAGCATTAGATGTAAAGGATAGAAGGATACTGAGTACACTTAGCCTCAACGCTAGGCAGAGCCTGTCCGAAATTGGGCGGAAAGTGGGGTTGTCGCAGGAGGTGGTGAACTACCGCCTCCGACGCCTCATCAAAAAGGACATAATAGCTTGTTTCAGGGCAGAGATAGATTTTTCGAAGTTGGGCTACAAAACATATAGGCTCTACATAAGGCTTGAGGGAGCAGATTCAGAAAAGGAGGCCGAGATATTCGAGTATCTCGCGAACAGGAAGGGGGCCACGTGGGTTGCAGCTTGCGAGGGGAAATACAACCTTATATTCAGATTCATAGTGAAGGATGAGTTCGAGCTCAACAGCATCCTTGGAGAGATATATTCCAAATTTTCAAAGTACATACGGGAGAGAGACCTGACGATTCCAATAGGCTGGCAGTTCTATCCTGCTGAGAGCGGAGCATACGAGATTTCTAATAGGCGTTTCAAGAAACCTGTGGATGTGGGGATTGCGAAGTTCGATGAGAGGGATGTTGAGATACTGAATGTTGTTGGGGAGAACGCCAGGACATCTGCAACAGAGATAGCCGGAAAGCTTGGGATGACGCCAAACGGCGTGAAGCATAGGGTAAGGAGGCTCGAGAGGGAAGGAGTAATAGCAGGATATCAGATGGTTGCGGACAGGACCAAACTTGGGATATACCATTACAAGATATTGTTCAGCTTCCAGAGAATAAACGAGGAGAGGGTGGGAAGATTCATAAGGTACTGCGAGGAAAACCCAAACCTCGTTTTCCTAGTTCAAGCGATAGGGGCGTGGGACATAGACGTGGATTTGGACTATGCGAACACGCTTGAGATGCACAATGCGGTTCTTAATTTAAGCAGCAGTTTCAAGAACCTGATCAGGAACTATGAGACCCTATCGATATTCAAATCTAGTTATTCGAATCCGTTGAAAAAAGAGAAAGGGGGGAGCTAGAATTGTGCTAGCTCAATATCTTCGGGCCGTATCACTTTCCTCTTTGCATACAATGCATATATCTTCGCCCTGTAAATTATCTCTTTCGCCTCGTCCTCGAGAATCTCCACGAGCTTCTCAGTTGCGCCTTCGCTTACTCTGTCGGCCCCTGCTTGACGTATAAACTGTTCTATATCCCACCTTGGAAGTTCGGCCACTTCATCACCTTCCATCTAAGCACCCACTACCCACTAGGGTACTCAGCATTGTTACCCTATAGCAGAGAACCACAACCTCCCACAGCATGGTTCCCAAAAGGGTGAACGTGTTATTGTGAAAAAATGTTTTTATATGTTGTCTATCTTCCGCTATTTCACCTGGGCATAGTTAATTATAAATAACTTATGAAATAGGTTTATGGATTTCCAGTGGGTAAAAAGAACTCTTGCGGATAAGGAATTCAGGGAAGTCTTCGAGCTGGTCCTCTTCTTTCAATTGATAGTGTATTCGTTCTTTGATGTGGTTGGGAATCTCTCCGTACCCCTCGGGATATTCGGAACCGTAATGCTATACGTCGTGAGACACAAGGAAGTCCTGCGGAACAGGCACGTGAAAAAGTTCTTCCTCTTCCTGAAGGACAGGAAACCGGACAAACATATGGAAAAATACACCAATGCGTTGGTTACCACATATGCTGTGTTTCTCATGATAGTGCTCGCCTCAAAACGTGTCTTCCTGCTTCCTGAACAGATGTTGTTCTTTGGGCTTGTTGGTGCGATGTACCTGGGGAAAGGAAAACGATTCCTGCGGGATTGGATACCGTTCGTATTGCTCATTCTCGCATATGAAGCGATGAGGGGGTTTGCGGATAATGTTGGCCAGGGCGTGCATTATACTGAGATGATACGCTTTGATAAGTTGTTCGGGGTAGTTCCAACGATATGCCTGCAGGAGATGTTCTATACCAAGGGCGTTATTGGATTGCATGATGTGGCGGCTACTGGCATATATCTGCTCCACTTCTCTGCACCACTTATACTTGCATACGTGTTTTGGTGTGAGGGGAGGACGAGGCTCTTCAAGCACATCTCTTCGACGATAATAATAACATCATATGCGGCCCTGATAATATTCCTGTTGTTCCCCGCAGCGCCACCGTGGCTCGCGTATGAGCGGGGGTACCTGCCAGAGGTCCACAAGATAATAAGGGATGTGACAGAAGTCTGGGAGATAGGCATCCTCTGGACAGTGTATCAATTGATGAACCCGAATGCTGTAGCGGCCATGCCCTCACTGCACGCCGCCTACCCGTGGATTGTATATATGTATGCCCTAAGGAGATGGGGGACTCATTTGTTTGTTCTCTTCCCTATCGCAATGGCCCTTTCGCTCGTTTATCTTGGAGAGCATTATGTCGTGGATGTTCTCGCAGGGATTCTTCTGTCGACAATAGTGTATTTCTTCGTTGAGAGTATTTTCAGGAAACGCCAGGTGGTTGCTCCAGAGTAGTTTTTTATATTTTGGGCTATTAGAATAGAGGAGTGGCCACGGTGGTGTAACGGCAGCATCGGGGATTGTGGATCCCCTAGCCCGAGTTCGAATCATAAAAGCATGTTGAGGAAATCTCGGCCGTGGCCCTTTTGTTTGTAAGGGGTGTTTGGATGAAACTCGTGACAACTGATTTTATTGTTGGGAAAGAGATAACTGAAACTATGGGGGTTGTAAAGGGCAACACGATACGTGCGAAGCATCTTGGGAAGGACATATTGGCGGGCTTTAGGCATATTGTTGGTGGCGAGCTTATAGAATATACTGAGATGCTCACGGAATCCAGGGAGGAGGCAATCAAACGCATGACTGAAGATGCGGAAAGGATAGGCGCGGACGCCATCATAAATGTCAGATTCATGACGTCCGAGGTTACCCAAGGCGCTGCAGAGATACTCGCCTATGGGACAGCTGTGAAGCTGAAATAACCCTATACGCCCCTATCTGACTGCCCAGCTTTCTTTGGCTTGCCAGGTATTGGGATAGGGGCAACCCCTGCCATGTCTGAAATAATGTTTATCAGAGATGTGTCTCCTGGAACCACTATCTTTGTGTTTGTTTGCAATGATTTCTCGATTGTCTCCAGCTTCTTGTAGATCTGTGCTTCGTTCTTGAAGTGCTTCTGTACGGACTCGTTCACGAGTCTGATGACCTCCGCATCTGCTTTTGCAATCCTCTCCTTCGCGACTGCATGAGCATCTGCCCTGAGCATTATTGCCCTGGCTTCTCCCTCGGCCATCTTTATCTCTGCTCTCCTCGCTCCGTCCGCTTTTGTCTCAGTTGCAGTCGCAAGGTCCTGGGCGGCTATCTTCTCGTTCTCAGCCTTCACAACCATATTCATTGCGTCTTGGACATCTCTCGGGGGGTCTACTTTCTGAAGCTCTACTCTTGTGATATCGATTCCCCATGCATCCGTCTGCTCATCAAGTTCCCTCTCAACTGCGCGGTTTATCTCATTCCTGTTCTCGTTCACCTCTGAGAGGTTCATCTTTCCTATGACTGCCCTGAGGGTGGTCTGGGCAAGGGAAACTATGGAGTGGTGGTAATTGTTAACCTTATAGAGTGCCTTCATTGAGTCAACTACCTTGTAATAGACCACTGCATCCACGATTGTATTCAAGTTGTCCCGCGTGATAACTGTCTGCGGCTCTACATCGACTCTTATCTCGGTTATGTTGACCTTTATCATCCTGTCAACTAATGGAATTATGAATGTAAGGCCCTGTTGGGAGGTTCTCTTATATTTACCAAACCTCTCGACTATCCCAACCTCCACCGGACGCACGATGCGTATTGATAGGAATAGGATTACTAGCCAGAAAAGACAGAAACCGATACCCAATACTATAAGCGCTGTTGCCATAGATGCACCCCCATAAGGGGAATGGAGGGTTAATAATAAATTCTTTATGCAGCGGGCTATGTGGAGTATGCTCAGCGCTTCCAACAGATACCGATTGTGACGTCGTTTACATTTGTTCCTGTGAGGCCCGTGAGTATTGCATCGCCTTTAGAAAGTAGATATGTGTAGGAATCATTCCTTTTCAAGTAAACTTCTGCCTGTTTGGAAGCAGTTGTTCCGTCCACTAACGCTCCTGCTGAAGGTGAATTCCCGTCTATCCCATCCGTTCCCATCGAAGCAAGAACTCCCTCTTTCCCAGAGAGTTGAAGAGCGCAGCTGAGGGCGAGCTCCTGGTTCCTCCCGCCTTGGCCATTTCCAGTGACTCGGACAGTCGTCTCTCCTCCTGCGACAAATGAAATGCCATTCAGTAGTTTCCCTGCCAACTCCTTCCCAACATCTCTTGCCTCGCCTGTGACGTTCTCCAACAGCTCGTGTTCGATTCCCCGTTTCTTTAGAACAGAAGACGCTGCCTGGAGTGCTGTCCCGTTGCTCCCTATCACCTTGGCCCTGCATTTCTCGAAAGCTGGTGAGCCTGGCTTTGGGGTTTCGGAAACCTCGCCGGTGATTCCTTTTGAGATAAATTCGGCAATCTCAGGGAATCTTTCTGATGCCCCGTATCTCTCCATCACCCGTTTTGCATCAGAGAAAGTAGTTGCATCTGGGATTGTTGGGCCCGAAGCAATGGCATCGAGCCTGTCCCCCACCACATCTGAAATGATTAGTGAATGGAGAGTACAATGTGAGAATGCGTTTGCGAGCCATCCGCCCTTTATACCAGAGAGGTGCTTGCGAACCGTGTTCAGTTCATTTATGTCTGCGCCTGCTTTCATCAGAAACTCTGTTGCGTCGCTCTTTTGTTTGAGTGAAAGCCCTTCCCTTGGGAGACATAATAACGCCGAGCCCCCTCCGGAAATGAGGCATATGACAACATCTTCCTCTTTCACCTTTTTTGAGAGCGCAAGTATCTTCTGAGCGCCCTCAACACTTCCTTCATTTGGGAATGGATGACCTGCCTCAATGAATTCTATATGCTTCGCTTTTGCGCCTGTTCCCTTCGGAACGCAGACTACTCCCTCTGAAATGTTGAACAAGCCTTCCGCCGCAATGGCCATGCCTGCTCCTGCCTTCCCTGCTCCGATGACATATGTTCGCTCAAATTTCGAAAGATTCAATCCTTTTGCTGCCTCTTGCATCAGCTTACGTGGTGAGCTGGCTTCCAGCGCCGCCTCGAGCGCATCGAGCATTATTGAGCGCGCTTGTGAGCCCTTTTCCAATGCTTTCCTGTTTGTAATTAAAGACATTGTATGAGATATACAACAAAAGACCTTAAGAGTTTCGCTCGCGTTGAGGGATGTCAACATTAGGTGGGGGCATTGCGTGGGGGGTAAGCGCAATGGGTGATCTTGTTGTTACGGCGCCTTTTCCTGGCCAGAAAGGGTATTTAACCTTTCCACAAAAATTGTATGTATGGGGGGCGAAAGCCAGGTTTATAGGAGACTTGATTCGCAGTGGAATGCAACCTGCAAGCTGCTTTTGGGGAAAGAAGTCGGCGGGATTTCGGGATATGTGGACTGGCTTTTGGAAGGGATCGAACAGATGCAAACCCGCGCATCAAAAATCTCAGGGAAAGAAGTGTGCGCGGTGGGGATGTATGAGAAAAACGCGCCTTTCATGAGTTTTAATGAAATAGACTACGAAAAAAAGTTCCCTCCGCTTTCTGTAAACGAAGTGAAAGATATCGATAGCATAGTTGAGGCACTCTCCGGCCGTGCTGTTTACGCGGGCAACATCTTCCTTGGGAACTCCTCGCATGTTGAACAGAGCACTGGAATTGAGAACTGCCACCACGTGCTGGGCTCGCACACGATGCACAATTCGCAGGACGTCGCCTATTGCGGCCAGGGCAGGGAGAACAAGGTGATATTCGGGAGCGCGATGATAGGCGAATCGAGCTTCATCATAAAGGGGCACAACAACTGGCGCTCGACGCGATGCCTGCAGACCTCCAGGGCCTACGAGTCCTCGGACATTTTTTATTCCCATGAGATGAGGGGCTGCTCGCAATGCATGTTCTGCTTCGGGCTGAAGGCAAAGAGATACCACATAGGCAACCTCCCGCTCCCATCCTCAAAATACGCGCAGGTAAAGGACAAGCTGCTCGCAGAGCTGGCTGAGGAGCTAATGGAAAACAAACGGCTCCCATGGATAACGGAGTTCGTCCCGAGAGAACAGTCCCGTACATTCCCGGAGTTCGATGCGCCTCCTGAGGAGAGCTCGGACATGGGGGCCATAAGGGCACTCTTTTCCAAGACAACGGGCGTCGTGTTGGGCAAGCCGTTGACCGACATCGACGGGCTGGGAAGCTACCTCTCAAAACACATAAAGGCGATAGAGAAGAGCGTCTCTGCGGTAAGCGACCGGGAGGTCTACAGCGAGGAGGTCAGGTTCAGCAGGGAGATGGTGAAAACGGGGAGGGCGGTGAAGTACTTCGAGCTTGAGGGGATAACGGGCATGGGGGTTCCCGGAAGGGATGTGGAGGTGGACGGCCTAAGTCTCTCGAGCATACCAGATTTCATAGGGCCGATAGCCTATTTCACTCCGGAGGAGAGGTACCAGAGCAAGAACGCGATAGAGTGCTCAACGATACATTGCTCGCACGACTGTTTCCGATGTTCCAGGGCTTATTTCTCAGAACACTCGTGCTATTCCTTCTGGTCCAGGGATGCGAAATACACCCTTGGATGCGACTCGACAAGGAACTCCTCCTTCTGCATAAACTGCTATAACTCCTTCAAACTAAGTAGATGCTTTGAGACCGATACCTCTCAAAACTGCACAGGTTGCTACTTCTGCCACAACTGCGAGAACGTGCATGATTCGATGTTTTGCTTCAATGTGAAGAATAAACGTTACGCAATAGGAAATGTGGAAGTTGGGAGGGAAACATTCCTAGAAGCAAAAAAACGAATACTGAACCAGATTGTAAGAGAACTCGAAAACAGAAAAGACTTCAAGTGGAGCATCTACAACATTGCGAAACCCTAGATATGGGAATCAGGGATTTGACACTTATGGCGCAGGAGTAGGTGGCTGCTGGCAGGATTTCCTGCGGAACCGCCCCATTACAAAGAATATTAAGTATGCAATATACCATATGATAAGTAGATGATACGAACGTGAGAACAAAGAGGCGGAATGATGAAAGTTAGGGAAATGCACCTTTACTCGGAGAAAGTAAGTGAAAGTGAGGTAAGGAACCTCCTTGACCATATTGTAAAGGCTAAGCTACCCCTGTTTGGATTTATTGATTTCAGGAATCTGTTCTCAATCAACTTTATTAGATTCATAGCCTGTAGACAGGATAACACGATAAAGTTTTACCTGAAGGAAAGAAAGGTCCTGCGAAACCTTACTGCGCTTCTCTTTCCATACAGGCTTTCGGAGCCTAGTGAGTTAAAGAATGTGAAAGGCTCTTTTGGGATTCCCAGAGTCTTCCTGCTTGGCGGAGGGCATGACTTCCTGGGGTACATGATGAAGAATAGAATCTCCGAGATGCACCTGAGGATGATGAGGATACTTTGGAGGACGATTGCTTTCGGCTCGGCAGTTGATGAGGACGGGAGGAAGAGCCTTATATTCGTTCGAAATCCGGCAAAGTTTCTGAGGGTGGACCTGGAGAAGAACCCTTCCATCTACATAGAGATTCTTGAACCAATACCAAAGAAGATAGCCACACGCTCGGAATATCCTGTGTTTGTTGATAGGGGCTCGAGTCTGGGTATTGATAACTTTGACCCATTCCAGCATACAATGGTTGTTGGGTCTTCAGGGACAGGAAAAAGCAAAGCGCTCTATGTGCTCCTGAAGGCGATGGAGAAGAAGTATGGGGAGGGTACACGGGTAATCATACTCGACCCGCACAATGAGTTCGCGCAGATGTATCCTGGCACTAAGAAGATTGATTTTATACACAGCTATATTGAACCCCTTGAAATTGGGGAGAGAAAAACCCCTCTTTTGACTCAACTTACCGCGCAACTGCTTGCTTCCTCGATTGGGGGGGAAAACAAGTATGCGGAGAGGGTTCTCTTCTATTCTGTGCACCTGCTTACTGAGTTGGATTGCCTTACCCTGAAAAACATGAATGTTCTTCTCACCGACTCTGCGGGTAGGGCTGAGTTTGTGAGTCAGAGCAGCAATGATGAGGTGAAGAGGTTCTTTGATGAGGAGTTCAATGATATCTACATCCACCACTTCAATGATGCCGTGCTTCCCATAGTCAACTTCATAGGCGAATACGAGCTCTACTTGGGAAAGAAGATGAAGAAGGAGAATCTGATTAACTTCATACGGGAGAATAGGATCACAGTGATTTCCTTTGACCCGCACTTCTTTGGGAAGAGAATGATTTCTTTCCTTGCGGGTGCCATCATGAACCAGCTGTATGCGCTGGCCATAACGGGTAAATTACAGGATAAACCAACCATACTTGCCATAGATGAGTTCTCGAGGGTGCAGAACATAGTCGCCAAGGATATCCTCATAGAAACCAGGAAGTTCAATCTCTACTTATACTTCTCCATCCAATACCTGCATCAGCTTTCTAAGGAAGTGTTTGACAGTGTTGTGTCCAATATAAGGAACATAGTCGCTTTCAAGCTTTCAAGAGATGATGCCACATCTGTAAGCTCAATAATGGAGATAAAGATAGAGGAGTTCTTTAAGAAGAACCGCACCAGCACTGAGCTTGAGGAGTCCAAGAAGGAGATGTTTGTCAGATTGGACCAGAGGGAGTGCATTGTGAGGTTCTTTGATGGAAGAAGCTACCTGTTACCCATGAAGATGGAGGTCGTTGATACTGCACAATGGGGCTGGACTGAGGATATGGAGAAACAAGCAGCATTGAACAGGGCAAAGGAAACCGAAGATACAGTGGACGAATCAAACCTCAAAGAAGGTAAGGGGGAAGGTGCTGGCGCTGCTCCCCAACCCCCGGAACCCCGGGAAGCGCCAGATACGCAACCTCCGGAGCCTCAACAGCCTGCTCCGCAACCCCAAGTCTCTAACCCACGGGATTCTCCACCCCCAATAAAGGACCGGGTGGAGGAAGCGCCTCCTTCAAAGAAACCCGCACAGGAGACGCGGAAAGCGCCGGATGAATTTGCACAGAAATCATTTGGCGGTACAAATGTCTCGGGCGATGAATTGCTCGGGAGAAACTCCTTACGAAAGAAAAAGGGCACTAAATGATTCGGTTTAGTGGGGTATTGGATGGACATAAACTCTGCATGGAAGAGTACCTGTTCTCTGTTATTAGGAGATGAGATTGGGGAGATAGATGATTTTAGGGAATACCTGTGCGAACGCCACTATGTCCAGTACATGGAGGGGAAATCAGCCATATCTGGGAAGAAGGTATTTCTTGGGACAACAAGGTACGGGGAGAATCCAAGGATAATATCACAGGATGAGATAGATTATCACGGGAAGTTCAATTTGGATATAAACGAAATAAAAGACCTTGATTCACTTATGGAATCACTTAAGGATAGGGTTCAATACGCTGGAAACAAAGTTTTTGGAAACTCTAAATTTTTTGAGGATGTTGATAACTGCAGTGACAGTTTTTATGTTTACAAATCCCATAATATATTCTCATCGAAATACGTAGGATACTCAATTTTTATTAGGGAAGGAAGCGAGTATGTGTTTGGCTCAGGACCCCTTATGAACTGCAAGCATGCGATCAGAGGCCTGGGGGGCGAAGGACTTCAACGGTGCTTTGAGTTCAGCAATATGGCCTTATGCTCAGACATGTTCTTCTGCTTTGATTGCATCGGGTGTACTGAGTGTATGTTCTCCTTTAACCAGAGGTCTAAAAAATATTGCATAGGGAACCTTGAGCTGTCCAAAGATCGTTATAGGCACATCAAGAAAAAACTCCTTGGGGATAGTAGGGAGTACCTTAAGAAAAACAAGTCGTTTCCCTCGCTGTTTGATTTTCCATCAGTCCCAGAAGCTTTGAGTGTAAAGGCACCTAAAATCCAGTCTGAAACTGCAGATCTTAAGCCGGTCGAGGAGGCGTTCGAGAAAGCGACGAATCTCGTTCTTGGTGTTAAACTTGGACCCATAGACAAATACGAAAAATTCCTTGGAGGGGATATAGAGCGGATCAAAACAGGAACAACAGTTTTTGGTAATAAGATATGTTACTCCGATTATTACTGGAGTAAATACGTACCGAAGCACCGGATGATTCACCGCAAGGAGGCTATTGAGACTGCAAAACTACACATAAACCTTGAAGAGGACGAGGAGGTTACTCTTGATAACATCCTGGGTAAGGTAAGTTCTATTGCGTTTTACCCGATAAATTTCGTTGAAGGCAATAGCAAAAACAACCTCCAGGTTCCAATGCAGTACAGGGCAACAGACAGCTATAAAATGAGTGACTGTACTATTTCAAAGAAATGCGCATATTGCATCCACGCCCAAAACTGCGATTCGATATTTGGCTCGGGAATCTTCATGGTTCATTCGTCCTTCTGCATAAGGTGTCAGGACTGTTTCAAGAACCATGCCTGTATGGAGATGGATAGTTGCAAGAGCTGCACCCGCTCGATGTTCTGCCATAACTGCGAGAATCTCCAGGACTGCATGTTCTGCTTCAACACGAAGAACAAGAGGTACGCGATAGGGAACGTTGAGTTGGGGAGAAAGAGGTATATGGAGATAAGAGAGATGGTAATTAGAGAATTGCTTAAGAGGTTAGAAGAGAATGGAACTATGGGCTTTGGTATATGTAACATGGGAGAGAGGCGTGAATGACTTCAGAACCATCGAAAGCACTTGAGAAGAGATGGAGGGCCATATGCAAGCTTATTCTCAAAGAGGAGGTTGGAGATTTTTCTGATTATGTCCCCTGGCTTGTGGAGCGCAATGAACCCATAATGCACAGGAAATCGAGCATCTCTGGAAAGGAGACAACCTATGCGATGGGGGAGTATGCAGAGAACTCGAAATGGATTGACTTCAGCGAGGTAGACTTGGAGAAACAGTTCGAGCCCCTCAGTATTAATGAAATTAAGGATATAGACTCACTGGTAGAGGCACTTCAGGACAGGTTTTATTACACTGGGAACATCGTTCTGGGGAATTCCAAGTACATTGAGAGGAGTTCTGACGTGAGTGACAGCTTCTATGTATTTGAGTCTGCTAGGATAGGTGATTCCAAGTATATCGGCTGTTGCACAATGGGGCGGCTTGTGGAGGATATGTATGGTTGTAACGCCATGGGAGAGTCGGCATTCTGCATAAAGTGTCCGGAGACATACAGGGACAAGCGGCTTTTCGAGGTTTGGATGAGCCAGAACTGTAATGACTGCTATTATTCGTATGGTTTGAATGGCTGTACGGAGTGCTTCTTCTGTTTTCATCTGAAGAGCAAGAGGTATGCCATAGGAAACCTGGAGCTCGAGCCAAGCAGGTATAAAGAGATAAAGAAGAAACTGCTTTCGGAGATTGTGGAGGAGCTTAGGAGAAATAAGAGGGTTCCCTCGCTTATTGATATAGTTGCAAAGTCAAGGATTCAGAAACCTAAACTCCCCACAATTAAAAAGGAATCTCCACCCACAACAAGCATGAAGCCAATTGATGATGCATTCTCGAGAACTTGCAAACTCATTTTTGGAAGAACCATACCTGGTGGTGTTGAAGTGTATTCTGATTGGCTTACAATGCATATCCAGAGCATGGAGGGGTGCTCTTCAGTATTGAGTGATGAAGGGTTCTATAGGGGGGACTACGGTAATTACTTCGACCTTCCCAAAGATAGGCTTATAGGGTTCCGGGAAGGGTCCATACTTGGTGAGAATGCAAAGCTTAGCAAAGAAGAAGTTGGTGGTTTGAGTTTTGGAAATGCACACGAGTTCATAGGAAGGATAGCTTTCTTTTCTACGGAGATATATGTTGAGCCAAATGAGAACACAATAGACTGTCCATTGACCGGATATTCATCCAATTCCTATAGGACCTTCCCTTTAGTTTACTCCAAATACTGCGCATACACATTCTGGCCTAGGAGCTGCGAGCACCTTTTCGGGTGCAGGCAGATGTTCGATTCAGCTTTCTGTATAAACTGCTACTACTCGGTTAAATTGACACGCTGTTTCGAGATGGATGGATGCAGGGATTGCTCCGACTCCTATTTCTGCCACAACTGCGAGAATGTCAGGAACTCGATGTTCTGTTTCAATACAAAGAACAAGCGATATGCAATAGGGAACGTGGAAGTGGGAATGGAGGAATACATGAGAATAAAGAAGGTACTGCTCGGTTTTGTAAGCAAGGAACTCAATGCGAAGAAATCGCTTGGGCTGGGAATATTCAACCTGTCGGGATACGAAAAGTAACTGAATCTGTTTTTCAACGCGAAATATAATGCGATGTCAGAAGCTACTCCATGTAACCCTTGGTTAAAAAGGAGTAACGCATGGAAAGGGATAAATAGGGCGGAAACTATAGTTGAAGGTATGGGATTGAAGGAACAGACTGTTTGGGGAGCGAAAAAAATATTTGAAGAGATTAGCATAGAGATTGGAGGCACTCTTACGAAAGAAAAGGATGGATTATACTTCAAATGGAAGCTAACTGGAACTCAAAACAAAATACCATATGATGTGGACTTCTTTGTACCTGGACCTCAACACTTATTTTTACAGTATATCACACTTAGGATTTCTTCTCCACTGGAAAAGTCCCTGGATTTTAAAATTTTCGGTTCTTTCGGAGTCACAGACATTCTTAGAAAAAGAAAACCACTTGCACAAAAGATCGGTGTTTCTGGAAGAGACATCGAGTACGGAAAGAAATTCCTTGAGCGTAATAAAAAGGAAATTGTTGAACTATCAAAAACAAACCTAAATCCAATAGATGTTCTCATTGTAAAAAACGGAATAATGTCGATAACTACCAATCCTGGTTCTAAAAACGACTACAAAAAGATACCATTGATAATTGACTTGTTAACCACCATAGCAAAACGAGAATCTGTTTAACATGAAATTTACACATCTGCTCATTCCGACTTATTAGTCCGTATGATCCATATCACTACTTCGTCGTAAAGCTCATTTTCTTCGACGTTAAAAGTATGCGATGTCAGAAGCTACTGATACTAACCCTTGGTTAAAAGGAGTAACTGATAGAAAGGGATAAAAAATGGAGCGGAAAGTGAATGTAGAATATGCATTGGAAGGAGTTATCCAAAGATAAGTTCGTTGCCGGTATTGTTGCGCTCGCCATATGGTTCTTCACCCTCTTCCCTTATTTTGTTAACTTGGGAGATTATTCCTACAAACACCTTGTTGATGGAGCATTTGGTTTAGCCCTGGTGATTATCTCCCCCATATTCTCTCTTATCATGGGCATACAGTTAGTTTTCGATAGGAAAAGCTCTAAAGGAATAATCTTAGCTGGGGTTGCACTTATTGTTTGTCTCTTTACTTTGATTCTTTATGCAGGTATCTTTTAATATTGGTTGACTGCGAAAGTCACACATCTCCCCATTATGACTAATGGATTACAGAATGACCCATCTGACTACCTGGTCGAACAGCCCTTTTCTTCAACGTGGAATAGGTGCGATGTCAGAAGCTACGTTTATCGCCTTATCCGCGATGTCACTAACCATTCAGCCCCTGAACTTCTCGTAGCCTTCTTTTCTCTTAATAATGTCGAATAGCATGATATTGTTACCTTCAACTTTGTAGATTATTCGAAAATTCCTAACGTAAACCCTGAAATAGTTTGGAGAGTATTTCATTCTTTGGGCAGACAAAATTGGATTTTTTTGAATCTTGTAGACCTTGTTTTCGATTTCCATGGCGATGCTCTTGTCGAGTTTCTTGAGCTTCTCTAGAAAGATGTCTGAAAATGTGAGAGAAAACCCCATTCACTCACTCTTTTTCTTTTTCATTATCGCCCTGAATTCGCTCTCGGAAGCCAGCTTTATTTTTCCGCTCTTTATCCCTCGGTCTATTTCCTCTGCCCGTTTCAGGTCTTCTCTCAAATCCTCGATTATATGGTATTCCTTCCCGAGCTCGAGAACTCCTGCCCTCAGTGCCTCGGTCTTCGTCTTGAAATAACCCGTTTCCACTAGCTCGTTTAGGATTTGCTCGACCATCCCTTCGAACCTAACAACTGTTTCCACTTAAACCACCTATTAATTAGTATCTAATAGTTATATAAAAGTTATCATTAATGCGATGTCAGAAGCTACCCCAATCATACGATGAGCGATTGGAGTAACTGGTTAGGAAAAGGATAAATACAGAGAAAGACACGGTTGAAGTTATGGCAGAGGAGACGAAGAAAGCAAGACAGTCCGAAGGTTGGTTAATTAACTTGGCGTTTTGGCCGTTTGTAAAAGGATATCACGCGTATAGATACGCACTCCTAAACCCTATTAAATCATTTATCTTCTTTTTCTTAAATATTTGGTTTTTTTACTGGCCATTCCTGGAGAAAGCTAATGCGCTCCCTTTTGAGAAATACGGCTTAATCTTCCCAATCGTTAAGATTTGTTTGCTCTCAATACTCTCTATGGGATTCTTTTTGGTTGTAAAAAGAAAGAGGATTCATGAGATAGCCTCAAAAAAAGAAAACGACGATAGGCTGCGCGGACTAATGTTCGATTGGTTGAGTTCAGAACTGGGTGTTCCTAAGATTTTATTGCCATTCTTTGCTCCGCTTTGGGGGTTATACTTCGTTGGACTTCTGTTTACTGTTGTTATAGATTTAGTCGCCCTTTTCTTTATCCTCCTCAGTGTTTTGCTCGTCCAAAAATTACCGTTTTAAATGAACTGTTTGGGCGATGTCACTATTTCCTCGTAAACTCGTTTTTCTTCGACGTGAAATAGATGCGATGTCAGAAGCTACTCCGCAGGGTCATCGCTTGCGCTTCCCTCTGGGACGGTGTCGTCATCCATCGCATAGCAATTGTGAATGCGGGAATTAAAAAACTAGAGCTTCTCGTAAACTGCCATCAACTGTTCCCTTCTGCGTGGCTTATGGTGGTATTCGACTGTCCTTTGAACCGTGCGCATGTCTTTCTCCCTAAAATTCTTGAAAAGCTCACGAAGCTCATCCTCTGTGAAGTAATGGTACGCCAGCTTGTTCCTTCCCCTGACGAATGTGTTCTCCTCCACCTCCTCCCCCTTGCCAAAGCGCATATCTCCCGTAGAGAACACGCGCACGAGCACCCTGCCTTTTGGAGCAAGAACCCTGTTTATTTCGGAAACTGCTGTCGACCTGTCTGAAAAAAGGAGGTGTTCCAAGATGTGGAATGCGATTACAATATCGAAGGAAGACTCAGGGAATGGGAGCTCGCATGCATCTGCACGCAGTACATTCACACCCCCCTCCTCCTTTGATGCAAGGGCCCTGCACATATCCACCGCCTTATCTGATGAATCTATTGCGGTGATAATGCAGTCTGTTTTCAGGAGTGTTGACAGGGTCTTCCCGTTGCCGCAGCCGAGTTCGAGAACGCGGGCATTGGGAGGTAGTTCGAAATCAATGTATCCGGGACCGTTCCATAACGCCCCCTTCTGCGAATATTCCCTGTTCCAGCCCCTGATCTGGCGGTGCCTGAAAGATGTTTTCTCCATTGACTGGTTGTTGTTGGTGAGGGTTAAAAATGTAGGGGGCATATATATCATAACTGCCCCCATAGTCCAGCCTGGATAGGATACAAGCCTCCGGAGCTTGAGACCCGCGTTCGAATGAAACGCTTTTCTTTTCGAAAAAAAGCAAGTGTGTACCACCCTGGTTTCGGAAATCGCGGTGGGGGCGTCTTTGCCCTAAAACCATGTTCTGAACAAAAAGGGCCCTGTATGAACATTTGTGGCGTCGGGGTTGGCGCTGCTACCAGGATAGTTCTACAGAACCACAAAAAGCGAATCTTTAAATAGGGGTTTGCACATAACATATTCCTTATTCTGGGGGGTTACATGGCACTTGCTAATATTTTAGGACGCAACGGAACAGGAGCACGAGGAAACAGGAATAGTGAACTTGATGCGCAGACTATGTTCTTTATGAAGAGGGATGGGACAGCTGCTGGAGTCGGAACATTGGCTGCGACGGGAGTGCTTGGGGATAAACGCAGACATGATATTATACGGATATTTGACAGGGTAGTCACAGATAGGGGTTATGATGAGAAGAAGGGGGACACTGGGGCAAGTGAGATGGCAAATGGATATGCGCTTACTGCTGAACTGATAGATGTCCTTAGAAGGAGGATAGCATCTGATGCTGGTTGGAGGGAGAGATACTCGCAGATGGAAACAGATGGGATAGTGGAAGATTTTAGGAAGGCGCTTGTGGTCATAGCTACTATACGGGAACCCATGGGACGAGAGGAAATGATAGGATTAGTCATGGGGATTGCCAGTCAAAACAGCCCGGACGTGAACCCACTGGCAGCTGCTGACCAACCAGTTACTAATCTTGAACTTCGGGCAGTTGAACTTGCTGTTGATATGACTCTTGCGAAAGCAATACAACGCGTTCCGGGAGCTGGGCTTGATGGCGGAAGTGAAGATATTTTTGTTGCAGATGTCAAACAGG
>JBDRKD010000011.1:0-2706 GCA_043814255.1 Microcaldota archaeon | reverse complement strand
CTGATATAGTGCCATCGCCTCTCGTTGCCCACCTATTATTTCCTGTAATGCGTCTCTTTCAATGCCCCACCCTAACCCAAATCCGAAGAGATAGATTCTGATCTGGTTAATGATGTCCCTGTGTAAGCTTGATAGCGTTTGGCTGATGAACATCCATCCAAGGCCGAATTTTCTTGTTGTTCTAACGGCATCCACCAAATAGGTTCTCACTGCTTCAAGATCCGGGTTTTCAAGCCTCTCTCTAGGCGCTAATCGATGGGCTTCATCTATGATAACTAGGCCGTTGAGCAGTGTTTCCTCTTTAAATCTTTCCTCCGCTTTTTTACCAATGAGGTTTAAGAATTGACCTATTACTATGAACTTGATCTCTTCGTTCCAGTAAAGGTTGTCAGGTAGTTTGATGCCGGAGAGATCAATTATCACCAAGTTCTTCTTTTCCTCGATTTTATCGACAAGATCCTTGATGGTGATACTCTTTTGTTTACCTTCGGATGAAAACAGGTTCGCAATGCTTCGCCATTCTCTTAGCTTTTCTTCCTTGTCGGCGTTCTCGATGTTCAGTTGCACTCGTCTTTGCCCGTCTTGCCCACTGTAGATATTGGCTATTACGTCGGGGTCTTGAAGTTTCATCCAGACCGTGTCGAAGAACTGCCTCTTGTAGAGATATCTTAAAAGTTTATCTCGTTCTTTTTCTTCGCAGGCATCTTTGAGCGTTTTTTCGATCTGGTAGGCTGCTTGCCACCTGTTGGTTTCGTAGAAGATTCCTAGTCTGTTTAGGAAACCGGAGTTTACTAGAATCTTATTGAAAAGGTCCCAGCCAGTTAGTGACAAGTCTTGAACATTATAGACCTCAATGTTTCGACCAAATTTCTCAACAGTCTCTCTAAGCTTGCTGTTGACTGTGAAGTCCTTTGCAAATTCGCCCTGTGGATCCAGGATGAATATTGACATTTCTTCGTGTCTGGAGTATGCGGTGAGAATCATTTTTGCGAGAACTGATTTTCCAGACCCAGTTTTCCCGAATATACCGATATGGTAAGCTTCACCGGCCCCTTCCTCGCCCTGGCCAAAATGCTTAAACCATGTTGGTAGTGGGATGCTGGTGCCGTAAGCGTTACCAAGGTAGAATAATTGACTTTTATAATCGCGAAGAATTGAGTCCATTATTTCCTTATTCATTAATTTGACAGAGGTTCCAGTTGGGGGAACCGTTCCAAGTATGCTTTGGTTCACTGCATCTCCTTGTTTTTGAAATACTGAGCTCACAGTCATGGTGGCTGTGTGAGTATCCTGCCGCTCTGTGATGGGGTCAACTCTGCCTTTTTGTCTGATCAAACCACGCATAGTGGGGTCCTGGGTCCAAACGTTCCGCATTTCTATCTCCACGATTTGGCCGAGGGCGTAGTGTTCGTAGCCGTCTTGATCGTAATCGAAAATACTCAGGGTGCCTACCAGCTTCTTATTTGAGGCAGTACCTAGAATATCGATTGTAAGATTGTTAGTTGAGGAGGGGGATCCTATTACTCCTATCCTCTCTGCTCTATCAACAATAGTTTTTAACAATGTCTCCATTTTTATCCTCTGCCTGCTTCTGTTCTATAACCATGCATTGCTAGGAATATTGTTCCTAGCCTGTCATCCCATCTCTCAGCGATGTACTGTGTTGTTGTTCTTCTCAACGCCGGAATGGCTCTACCAAGGTGTTTCACCATTCTGTCAGCCATATATAATGGATAAGGCTCAAAAATACTAGGGGCCCCACACTGGATTTTCAGGGCCTCAAATAGGACTGAGAGCCGTTGAGGGTTTCTGGCAATGGAGTTAGCTATTTCTAGGCGAAGTGTAGGCACATGCTCAAAGGGTCTGTAGTAAATTATTTTCAGGTTACTGATTTGGGTCATGTAACTGGATACGAAGTCGCTGTATTCTTCGGAGATTTTTTCAATGTTCCATGGCTTTGAGACAACAGATTTTTCGATGGGCCCAACGTATTCACCTGACTCCAGTATGAAGGATAGAAGCCCTCTATCTTCGTACCCTTTTACCTTTAGCTTGTCGGAGAGCTCCTTCTTCGTGGTGTATTTTGGGACAGCCAGATAGATCTTGTCGCTTCGTTTTGCCTCGACAATGACTCTAACCGCCTCTATGGCGTCCTTAAGTTTGCTTAGAAGTATCTCGTTGAGCTCTGGCGGCGAGTCGCTTAGATCGTTTAGAGCTTGATTAATGTAGATTAGCGGAGTGGTCATTGATCCGTCTAGCATTATTACATCATGAGGGGCTTTGGTGACTAGCTCCATCTCCATGCACATCATTATTGCTCTGAGAATGTTGCTTGTTGACTCGTAGTGAGGAACTGCTCTAATTTCACAGTAGTGTTTGGGGCTTGGCCAGTATCTTTTTTCAATTGGTGGGCTTAAACCCTCGACCGCTACAGCTGCGGTGACAGCCAGGTCTGTGGACAATAGTCTTTCGAGAGCGTATGAGCCATCAATACCACAGGAGGTGGGATTTGTGGGGAAAGAGGCGACCTCTGAATCACGGTGTATGAGGCCTTGTTCGTTCAAGCTCTTTCTAATGTTGTCTTTTTCGTCTTGTATAGTTTGGAAGGACCTTGACAATGATTCGCTTACTGAATTGCATTTTGATAGTAGTTCTTCAATGAGTGCTTCAGGTAAATCGTAGAAGACAGTATTCTCTCCGCTCTCA
>JBDRKD010000010.1:0-10167 GCA_043814255.1 Microcaldota archaeon | reverse complement strand
CCTGGGGCACCGATGGGACTTTTTTCGATTAAAGGCACACTGAAGAGAGCAGGGATGAAATGTTCTGTTTTTGACGTAGACCCTATGGGAGGAATTGATGAATTTAGAAAATCTTTGGCAATTGAGAAACCACGAGTGGTTGGAATCACGAGCTTATCGTTTCAGATAAATGAGGCAGTAACGCTTGCAAGGGAAGCAAAACAGTTCGATTCTGGAGTAACTGTAATCCTCGGAGGCCCACATGCGACAGTCGGGTGGAGAGAGGTACTTGAAGACTATGAGATGATTGACCTGTGCTGTGTTGGAGGAGGGGAGGACGTTATGGTGGAGTTATGCTCAGGCACGAAATTTGAGCAGGTGAGTGGTCTCGCTTACAGAAAAGATGGACAAACGGTGTTCACCGGCCCGAGGGTGTGTTCAATTGAACTCGATAGCCATATTCCGGATAGAACGTTGCACTCCCCATCGTATGATTTTAACATACTGTATCACGAGAATGGAACACCACTTAAGACAGCACAATCGGTGCTTACTGTTGGGTGTCCACACAATTGTGTATTCTGCACTGAACCGATAAGGGCAGGGAGGTCTAGAGAATCAGGAGTTTTCAGAATTGCAAGAAGATCACCTGAAAGTGTGGAAACTGAAATGCGGGGGCTGAAGGAATTGGGGTACGGGTTTGTATATTTTGACGACTCAACATTCACGATAAATCGAGACTATGCAAAAGCAATCTCTACCGTTATGGGTAATGTTGGCCTTGCTTGGGGCTGCAACACTCGCGTGGATTGTATTGGATATAAAATGGCAAGCAAGATGGCAAGAGATGGATGCAGGTACATATTCTGTGGATTTGAGAGTGCCGTCCCAGAGGTTCTTGTTGCAATGAGAAAAACAAGGAATCCGAAGTACTACCTGAAATGTGCCAAAGAAGTTTATGCTTGGTTGGGGGAACTTGGTTTCAACAGAATGGCATACATAATATTCGGAGGACCGAAAATGATGCCTGATGGAAGCATAGGAGTTGAGACCCTTGAAGATGCAAAGAGATCTATTGATTTTGTTGTGGATGAGTTGAAGCCGATAGAGGTAAGTCCGAGTGGGTTCAGATTGTTGCCAGGGACAACAGCATCAACAGACGTCAAGTATGCCTCCCTCTGGCCAGATGGCAGGCCAATCTCGCCTCGCGATTACCACAAAGGAGAACGACTCACAACACATCCAATAATGGATGGACTCGAAGGAAAAGGATCCGTGAACTCTGCAGATCTCGGTTCTGAGAAAACACATAAAATCGTTCAGTATCTATTAACTGTTGAAAACGAAGGGGGACCAAGAATAAACTTCACCGCTGGTTTCAATAGATATATTATTAAGAAAAATGGATTCAAAGAACTCATGCCACTAAATGAAATGACCGCTGGCTGAGGTAAGTCCATTGGAAGAATACATTGGGGTGAAGTTCAGTGTTAAGGAAGGTGCGCTGAAGGAAGGGAGAGTGGATGATGCAAGAGTGCGAGAGATTGTCCACTGGGCGAGAGTTCTTTCTGGGAAAGGATTTACACCCGGGAATGCGGGGAACATCAGCTTTAGGAAAGGCAAGGGATTTGTGATAACCTCGAGTGGGAGCGAGCTTTCGAATTTGGGAGAGGATGATTTTGTTTTTGTTGAGGGATTCAAGTTAGGGAAGTTTGAGTTAGAGGGTGCCATTGGAATGAAGTTGCCCTCTTCTGAAACGCCTCTGCACGCTGCGATATATTCTGTTAGGGCGGATGTGGGGGCAGTTGTTCACTGTCATGCGTTTCCAAACGGAGTTGTGGAGAGTGAGAGAGAGTTTGAGTATGGGGGAAGAGAGCAGGCGAGAGCTGTGAGCGAGTTGCTGCGGGAGAATGACATTGCTATAGTGAGAGGGCATGGGGCGTTCTCTGTTGGAAATAATGTAGAGGAGGCTGCTGGGAGGATACTTCAATCTATTAAAGGGAAGTAGTTGAACTTGTGTTCCTTTACAACATATAGCGTCTCGTAGTCCCTTATAATGTCAGAGAAGTTGTTCCTGAATTCCATCATTATCTCATGATAGTGCTCATTGTTCAACGCCTCTAAATCCAATTCCATCTGCCATGGGCCTATGCATTTCACATAATCTAGAATGTGGGGGTCTAATTCTGCGAATCTTTCCAAGTCCTCTTCTCGCTTTCTGCTTATTCGTTGCAAGTGCAAAAGCGTCTTGTAAAGTTGTGCTTTTATGAGCTTGTAATCAAGTTGCACGAAGAATTTCACTATGACGCCCCTATTTACTAGTCGTTTAATTCTATTTGAGATGGTGTCGCTTGAAACCCCTAGCTTTTGGGCTATTTGTGAACTGGGCAAACGAGCATTATTTGAGAGCGTGAGCATTATCTTCCTGTCCAATTCATCAGTCTTGACAGTTTCAATGCCCCTAGACTCTGAACCAAACATATATGCTTTATATGGCTTGGCAGCAGTTTCCTTAAACCAATAACCCCGGTTGAAAAGAACCAGTCGCGTCATAGTAACTATATCGTAATTCAATATGTGTTTGCCGTATCTGTTTATGATGTCACTGAGCATCTCGTCGAGTTCTATGGGTCCACTTGCAATTATCCCCACCAAGACGTCATACTTCCCATCACAGGTTACAACCCATGCTATATGCGTGTTTTTGCAGAGGTAGTGGATGATCTCAGCTTCTTTTCTCTTGTTTACGTTCTGCATCTGCAGATGCAATCTATAGTATGAGTAACCTAGTTTGCTCATGTTCACAAGGATCTTGAATCCCCTGATGACCCCGCCTCTAACCATCGTATCTATACGGTATTTCACTGCATGCTTGCTCAGCTTCACTTTCTTCGCAATCTCAGAGTAGGGCTGCCTTGAGTTTATGTCAAGTTCATAGAGAATTCTCTTGTCTTTTAAGTCAAGCTTTACTTCAGATGGTTTTTTCATATTGATACAATAGCTATTTTTTAATATAAGTTTTTCGGTTTTATAGCAAAAAATGGCGCTTACTTATATATATCTCTGAATGCATAATTATCACAAGGTGAAATGAGTGGGGGAGTTATTATGACCGTTAGCTTGGGCTTTGGAAACCCAGAAAATTTGAAGAAGGTAAAACAGAGATATCCACCTAGGCTGACAAGGCACCTTCAAAGGCTGATAAAACTAGACCCCGAAGGGCCAATAGCAAGACAGTTTCTACCTGATGGGAGAGAATTAATGGGTGAAGGCCTTGTTGTTCCCTGGAGCTCGATTCCAAGTTTCGAAACCCCTGAAGGAATGGAGAGAAAATATTTGGGGAGAATAGCAGTCACACTTACAACAAACTGCGCAGCCTATTGCAGATATTGCTTCAGGAAGGAGAGGACCATAAGAAAGAAGAAGGATATGAGTAAACTACAGATAGATGGAGCCGTGGATTATGTTCGGATGGATTCAAGGATAAGGGATGTGTTGTTGACAGGTGGTGATCCTTTGGAAGTGCCCCACTTGTTGGAATACTCGATGAATGCATTCAGAAAAATTGAGCATGTGGGGGCTCTGAGAGTAGGGACCAGGATTCCCATAGTAGAACCCGAAAAAGTTACCGATGGAATAGTTCATATATTGGTAAAAAATATCAGGCCAGAAAAGCCAGTTGAGATAGGTATTCACACAAACCATCCTGCAGAGTTAACAAAAGAAACAAAAGAGGTAATTGCAAAACTCAGAGGTGGGGGCCTCTTCCTTTACTCGCAGACGGTTCTTTTGAAAGGGATAAACGACAATGCAGAAACGCTTTTGGAGCTTTTCTCAACTCTCAGGGACAATGGCGTTCAGCCGCTTTACCTGTTCCACTGCATGCCTATAAAGGGGGGGAACCATTTCAGAACAAAAATTGAAAAGGATATGGTGATAATGGACAGAGTTAACGCGGAGACAGGGAGGTTCAGGCCACATTATACAATTCTCACAGAGTTGGGAAAGGTCCCTGGAACACGCGATTGTATAATGAAAACTGAGGGCAATATCGTTACATTGAGAACACAATACAATGTAGATGGAACTCCTGGATGTTCAGAAGTGGAATATATGGATGGGGGTTAGTTAGAGCAGCTGAACAAGTTCTGTGATAATCTTCTTTATATCTTCCTCCTTCTCTTTCGCGACTTCGATTACCTCCTCAACTGTCAATTGCCTTTTGGATATCCCACTGGCGTAATTGGCTGCTATCGCGATGTTTGCAAATCTCATCTTAAGCTCGTTTGCGAGAATTGCCTCCTGGACGGAGGTCATTCCAACTATGTTTGCCCCCAATATTCCAAGCGCCTTTATCTCGGCCTTCGTTTCGAACCTTGGGCCGCTCGTGTGTGCGAGTATGCCCCCATCCTTAAGTTGAATTCCCGTATTTTCACTTGTCTTCTGGATGAGGGAAACGAACTCATCACTATATGGTTCTGTCATGTCAGCGTGCATAATGCCTTTTGAAAAATCATCGAAAAAGGTCTTGGGTATGGACTGGAACGCTATGAAATCCCTCACTATCACCAAGTCTCCTGGTTCGTAATCCCGTATTATGCCAACTGAGCAGATTGAGAGGACGTCTGAGACTCCGAGTTCGTGCAGAGCGTGTATGTTGGCTAGATAGTTTATCTTATGTGGCGGAATTTGGTGAGATTTTCCATGGCGCGGGATGAATGCGCATTGCTCGTCGGATATCTGCCCAACTATAACTGTGGTGTCTCCATAGTGCTTCTTCATCGTGTGTTCACTGCCTTCGATTAGATTGTAGAGACCACTCCCACCAATTATGCCAAGCAAAGAAACACCTCCCGATAGATTTTATTACTTTGTTTTTTAAATTAATGCCATGATCTATGTCGCAGGGCTTATCGCTTATGATTACCTGTTCTCAGTTGATAGCCTGCCAAGCCCAAACGCATCCTGTTATATAAAGAACTATGAGAGATATTTCGGGGGGGCCGTGGGGAACACTGCGTATGCCTGTTCAAGACTTGGTGTGAAAACAAGCCTGATCTCAATAGTTGGCAGAGATTTCAGCGGGTCGGAATATGAGAAGCACCTGAAGAAGAATAATGTTGGGATGGAACACGTACATGTCATTAGGAACAAGAAGACTCCGAGGGCATACATGTATATTGGGCCGAGCGGGGATTTCCTATCGTTTTTCCATTGGGGTGCTGGTGAGGATTTTAATCGCATGAAAGTGCCGAAGCTAAAGCTCACTGATGGAGACATTATCCACATCACAACTGGAGACCCGGAATTCAACATGCGGCTCAGTGAGTATGGTGGCATCTCGTTTGACCCGAGCTATGATACGCCGCTCTACAATAAAACGCAGCTAAGAAGAATCCTGAAAAACACCAAGTTCCTCTTCTGTAATCGGCATGAGATGAACAGGATTAATGACATATTGGACAACTGCTCTCCGCTCGATTATGGGGTTGAAGCCATTGTCATGAGCGAAGGGAGCGGCGGGACTGTTGTGAAAACAAGCGAGAAATCCATAAGGGTCCCTGCAGTAAACGCAACTGTTGTTGATACCATTGGAGCAGGGGATTCCCATCACGCTGGGTTCCTGTGCGCTTATTTGCGTGGGGAAACGTTCAAGCGGTGTGCGCAGATTGCATCTGCTGTCGCATCATTCGTGATTGAGGAGAGGGGGGCGCAGACGAATGTCCCTACTTGGAGGAAAGCACTGAGCAGACTATGAACTCTGCTCACCAAATCCTCCGCAACCTCTCTGAATAATAAGATATTGGTAATGGGGGTTATCTGCTCACCAGATCCTCCGCAACCTCTCTCGCTTTTTCCAGAGCAAACGACTCGTCGAATGTGAGTATCTTTCCCTCCTGCATAACAACCTTCCCATTTATTACCACATCCTGAACTGAGGAGCCGTTCTCGGAGTATACTAGGTTGGAGATGTGGTTGTGGTGGGGTGTGAGCGAAGGGGACTTCAGATCGAGTGTGATTATGTCTGCCAGCTTTCCCTTCTCAATTGAACCGGCGTTAATGCCCAGTGCCCTTGCACCGTTTATTGTTGCCATATCCAATGTCTGCTGTGCGTTCACAAGTGTCGCATCCCACCTGTTCACTTTGTGTATGAGCGCGCATGTCTTCATTGCACCGAATAATGAAAGCGAATTGTTTGAGGCGGCCCCATCTGTCCCAAGCGAGACGCTCACCCCTTCCCCAATCATCTCGGAAACGGGGGCGATGCCTGATGCGAGCTTTAGGTTGCTCTCTGGATTATGGGAGACGTGCGCTTTTCTCTTTGCAATCAGTCTTATCTCGCTCATCGATAGCCAGCCGCAGTGGGCGAGTATTGTGTTCTTTGCAAGGAGACCTAGGGAATCCGCGTATTCTGCAGGCCTCTTTCCAAACTGTCTCTTGGAATCATGTAGCTCTTTCCGGGTCTCTGAAAGGTGGAGCTGTATGCGCACCCGGTGTTTCTTTGCAAGGGCAACTGTCTTTTGTATGAGTTCCCTTGAGCAGGTATAGATTGCATGAGGGCCGAATGAACACTGTATTCTCCCATCTGCCTTCCCATGCCACTCCTTGATTAGCTTGGTATTTGCTCCCAGCTCCTTTTCGGCTTTCATCTTGTTTCCTAGATCTATCATCCCGTAGGAAAGATTCGCGCGCATTCCTGATTCTTCAACCGCCCTCGCGCTCTTATCCATAAAAAAGTACATGTCTGCACACGCAGTCGTCCCTGTCTTTATCATCTCAAGGCATGCAAGAAGTGACCCATGATAGACATCGTCCCCTTTTAACTTCGCCTCGAGCGGCCATATCTTCTTCTCCAACCATGAGCTTAGCCGCATATCGTCCCCATATCCCCTGAGCAGGGTCATCGCTAAATGCCCATGCGTATTGCAAAGGCCTGGCAGGACTAATTTACTTGAACAATCGATTATGTATTCTGGTTTAGTGCCTATGGATTTGGAGACTCTCTCTATCCTGTTTCCTTTTACTAATACATCGGCTCTTGTTATCTGCCTTTTTTTGTTCTGTGTGACGACAATTCCGTTCTTGAAAAGGATTCCCATTATACAATTATCTATATATTGGTTTTTAATCCTATTTCCAGTGTGAACGAGAAACAGATGGTCTTTGCATCACTCCTGCTTGCGCTTTTTGGGTTGGCAGTTATCTTCGTTTCTGCGAAAGGCATGAACGCACAGGAAATCCAGATTTCAGATGTCGCTTCATTCTCTGGGAAGTATGTTGAGGTCTCAGGTTATGTTTCGAAAACAAGGGTGAATAACAACAACGTTTTTGTGACTCTTTGTAAAGACAGTTGTATCACAGTTGTGGTTTTTAGAAGCATAGCAGCGGAAATGTCACAGCCTAATCCATATCTGATTGAGAAGGGGGAGAGGCTTGTTGTGCGGGGAAGGGCGGAAGTGTATAGGGGGGAACCGGAGGTCGTTGTGCTCAGGGCAGGCGATGTTGAAAGGGGGTGAACAATGGAATTGCTTGGTGCCGCCAGTGGTTTTCTGCTTGGGCTACTTTCTGGTTTTATACCGGGCATACATAGTAACACCATTGCCTCCATCATAATGCAGCTCGATATTGATAACATGACAGCTGCTGCTGCAATAGCCGCCATGTCGTGCTCTCATGCAGTATTTGGATTTATTCCTGCTATATTCCTATTCATTCCGGATTCCGAGACTGTTGTATCTGTGCTTCCTGGCCATCGGTTGCTTATGAAGGGAAGGGGAAGTTATGCCTTGGGGATATGCGCATTCTCCGGGATGGTTGCAATCGCATGCTCGCTGCTCCTGATGCCAGTTGCATATATACTAATGCCGGTATTTTATTCAGCCATAAGACCATACCTTCTCCCGATACTCCTGTTCGCATCTGTGTTTTTGCTTGGGAGCGAACGGGAGGCGAAGAGGATAGTTGTTGCGACTTGTGTGTTTGTCTTGTCTGGGGTGTTGGGTTTGTTTGCACTTCAGACTCCAATCCTCAGAGATCCATTGCTCCCTGTTTTCTGCGGGATGTTCGCTGTTTCTGGGATAGTATTGAGCCTTGGGAAGGATGCCGTAGTTCCAAAGCAGTTGAGGGAGAGGATAGAGATACCAAAGGGGTATACCCCGTATGTTATAATAGGTGTTATGCTTGGGGCGCTTTCTGACCTCTTGCCAGGGATAAGCACACCTGCACAGATTGCTGTTTTTGCTTCATTGTTCCTTTACCTCAATGCACCGAAATTCCTTGCACTCGTCTCCTCAATAGCAATCTCGCACTCTCTCTTCTCGCTGGTGGCGATAAGCTCGATTGGGAAGGCGAGAACTGGGGCGGCTGTTGCGATAAGTGAATTGATTGGGACTCCGGGGATTGAGCAGACGGTGTGGTTGGTTGGGATAGGGGTTGTCTCTGCAGCTGCTTCTGTGATTGTGTTGCTGTTGGTTTCAAGAAAATTGGCTGGGTTCGTTTCCAGAGTATCTTTGCGGGATATGGGTGCTGCCGTTATAATCTATCTGGTGTTATTGGTGTTCCTGCTTGATGGGGCCTTTGGGCTTCTCTTCATGGCAACCGGTGCTGCGGTTGGTGTGATTCCCCCTATGCTCGGGGTGAGGAGAACCCATCTGATGGGTGCAATATTGGTTCCGTCGTTGGTTTCCCTTGCTGGTTGGTCCGGCCTGTTTCTCTCGCTTGTCCTTCCTTAACTTTTCCCATAAATAATCGTCTGATTTCCTCATTCGTGCAGACTCAGCATCTCTTGCAAATGCCTTGTTTCCACCTGGGAACGAACTTTTATTAAATTCACTTGTTCGATATATCGTGCTTTGATTGAATTTCGAAGGTGATAGAATGGTTAAACCAAAAGATGGAGATTTCATCAAGATTGAGTTCGTTGGAAAGAAAGCAACTGGTGAGATATTTGATACTAATATAGAACAGAAAGCAAAGGAAGCGAATGTCCATAACCCGGAAACAAAGTACGGTCCAAGCCTTGTTGTGCTTGGGAAAGGCGAGATAATCAAAGGGTTAGAGAAAGTGATTGTTGGGATGGAAGTTGGCGAGAGCAGGACTATCGAAATAATGCCGGAGGACGCATTCGGAGAGAGGAAGCAGGAGCTAGTCAGGGTGATGCCGCTCTCTGAATTCAGGAAGCGGGACATGGATCCCCATCCTGGAATGCAACTGCAACTTGATAACATGACTGCTGTTGTCAAGAGTGTCACGAGCGGAAGAGTCATGGTTGACCTCAACCATCCGCTTGCAGGGCACAAGGTGATCTATGAATTGAAGTTGAATGATATTGTGGAAGGAACTGAGAAGAAAGCAATGGTGCTCATGGAACACATAGATATAACTGGCAAGATGACGACTAGTGGGGACGAGGTGCGTGTGCACTTCGGACCAGAAGTTGAAAAGGATTCGAACTACCTGGTGAAAAAGGCTGCGCTTGCTGATAGAATCCTTGGGCACATTCCCGAAGTAGTGAGGGTGAAGTTCGAGGAGATTTATGAGAGGGCTAATGTGAAGGAAACTAAGATTGACGAGGCGATGCGCACAGAGAAGAAGAAGGAAGACGCTTCTAGAGAGGAGGAACCGAACGAGCCCGCTGAGAAGAAGGACTCTCCGAAAGAAGAGAATAGTGAGGAGCCCAGATATGTAGAGGCAAAAAAGGAAGAACCGAAAGCTGAAGGGACAGCCTAATCGTTTTCCTCTTTTTCATCCTTTTTCTTATTTTCTTTTCCCTTGTCTTTTTCGTCCTTTTCGGCTTTCTTTTTTCCGAATATGCCTTCAATCAACACAACCCTTCTGGAGGATTTTATCGCTTTCAGCTCAGTCTTGACTTTCTTCTCGTGGTTCTTGAGTGTCTTTTTCACAAACTCGCTGTCCTCCTGTTTTGTCTTCCTATCGTGTTCTTTCTTTGAGATCCCTCTTGTTTCGCCAACTGCCCTGAGAAAATAGTCATGTGAGGATGTGGCTGTGCGTAATCCCTGCGCAAAATCATCAGCTGCCTGAACATCAAAGCCTTTCGTCTCTTTCTTCTTTTGTGTTTTCTGGGATTCAGAGTAGAGCATATTTAGGTATTATATATATAGTAATAAGAAGTACACGGTCAAGAACGACATGGACTGCAGACAGATTAAGCGCTTACACCAGTAACAG
>JBDRKD010000009.1:0-22488 GCA_043814255.1 Microcaldota archaeon | reverse complement strand
ACGGGAACAACAGGAGCGTGCTGCGGATGGTATATGCAGCAATCTTGACTGGGTCCCCAAGATTCAAGCGCTGTGTGTATTCCTGAACCCCAAGCCACAGGGAAATCAATATCACAGGCACAGCGGCCAAGTAAACTATGAATCCAATCCTATCCACAGATATTGTGAGTCCAGAGAAGAGCCGCAGCAGGTTTTCCTCAACCCCAAACCCTTTCGCAAGCAGGTAAAGACCAACGATTATCCCAAGCGGCTTCCACGACATCCCATATAAGTCACTAACTGTAAGCACAAGAAGGATTATGGCAGGTATCCCAAACACAAGGCGTTGGTAATAAGGTTCCTTAAGCTTCTCAAGAAGGACAAAATATGTCTTTTCGAGTTCCTTGGCCTGCTTCATAACAACTATCCTGTTCGATGTGATCTTTATCCTCGATTGGAGTATCGGGAGTACCTCCTCATCCGAGGCACCATCGGATACTACTATTGAGTGGTCAGCAGGGAATTCCCTAAGCACAGTATCGAGTTGCCCACTTATCGCTTTGTCTGCGGTGTACCCCATCTTGCGATGACCAGTCAGTGTCACCACCTGCCCAAGCTCATCGTGTCCAAGAGTGTCCAGTATCCTGACTGCTTCGAACATGGTGTTGGCATCTGGCTCCTCAGGATCTGCGAGTGCCAATTTGGCGGCGGCCTCTAGAGTTGCCTCTCTACCTACAACGGGTCCGTTAATATCAACTTTCTCCCCGAGATCATTGTCTCTATCAACGCAGATTACGAGGACCTTCTTCTTCTCCATATAACCCCCACATATTCTGGGCTCTATAGAATATAAGGATAACTATTTAAACATTCACAGAGAGAATAGACTGTCTTGTTCTAGAGATGATTGTTCTAGAGATGATTATATGAAAACACCAGGAGAGTCTCTGGGAACAGAGGAGGAATATGTTTCTGGATACGGTACGTTTGAGGAAAACAGCGCAATATATGCTTCCCTTTCAGGGGAACTGAAGGTAGATTTGGAAAGAAAGATGAGCATCCGCGGGGCAATGGCATCCCCAATGCGAATAAAACCAGGCATGGTCGTATATGGAAGGGTTGAGGAGATATTCGATCCAATAGCTCTTGTTAGGATTCATCCGATAACAACTGGGATGGAGAGGCAGGTCCGGGACCAATTCTATTGCGTTCTTCATGTTTCCAGGGTAAAGATGGGCTACGTGAGGAACATCAGAGAGGAACTCAGGATAGGCGACATCATAAAAGCAGTCGTAGATGAAATCAAGAATATGGATATCCACCTAAGTACAAAAAGAGGCGGGATGGGTGTAATAAAGGCATACTGCACAAAATGCCGGTTCCCTCTGAAGCAGGAAGGACAGGAACTCGTCTGTAAGAACTGCGGAGAGAAGGAGCAGAGGAAGTTGGGTTCCCCATACCGGAACATATAGGGTGATTATTTGGACGTAAAGATTGTTTCAAAGGAAGGAAAACATATGGAAATTGAGCTCGGTGGAGAAAGACATACATTCCCAAACCTCCTACGTGAAGTCATCACACAAGACCCAGACGTGGAGTTCGCGGCGTATAATCTCGACCACCCGCGCTTTGGCACTCCGAAGCTGTACCTGAAGACGAATGGAAATAAGAAGCCGGAGAAAGTTCTTAGCGATGCACTGAAGAAGATTCGCAAGGACATAGCTGAGTTCAAGGCAGCGACAACCAATAAAACACCGAAGCCCCCCAAAAAGAAATAAGGGAGGCAGTAAATGAAACCAGGAATACGGGTCCTCGGAATTGATGATTCTCCTTTTAAAAGAAGCCAGAAGAACGCACTTGTAGTTGGGGTCGTGTGCAGAAAGAACGTTGTAGAGGGGGTCCTCAGCACAACAGTCTCTGTGGACGGCGACGATGCAACACAAAAACTTTCTTCAATGGTCTGTCGTTCGCGCTTCAAACAGCAGCTTCATGCGATAGTGATGAACAGCATAATGCTCGCAGGGTTCAATGTAATCGACATCAACAAATTCAGTTCAACAATAGAAATACCTGTTCTCGCGTTGACAAGGAAGAAGCCGAATTATCTTTCAGCTGAGGAGGCTGTCAAGAACGTGCCAAACTCAAGATTGAAAATACGGAGGATGCGTTCCTCAGCCCCAAGCCACCGAATAGGTTCCTGGTACGTTCAAATGGCAGGAATTGATTTAAATGAAGCGCGGAATATAATCCGCATCTTCGGGAACGGGCCGTCACGTCTGGCTCACATAATTGCATCTGGAATAGTAACAGGCGAATCCCATGGAAAATCATAAAAAACCCGACACAGAGAGCGGTTGGAAGGGTTCTCAGGAATTCAAGGTATTGAAGAGACTCCTTGACAGCAAGCTCATCTATGTGCTACTAGCAGTCTTTTTCGTTCTGTTTCTGTTGAGCAAGTCCACCATATTCGCTGTGCTTTGTGCAATGGTTATACTAGTCATGATCGGGGGCGAGTCGGCCATTGGCATTTCTGAGCACGGGTTCAAGAGGGAGCTGTTCGAGCTTGTCGCAGCCATCGCAACAGCCTTTGCGATATGGTTCGGACTCGGGCTTGCCCTTTCCACGCCTGCTCCGCTCAATGCAATAGTCTCCTGTAGCATGTTACCGAACCTCGAGAGGGGGGATTTAGTCATATTGCACGGCAGCGAGCCGAACGGAATAGATATCCCCATTGATGAATTTAATTTTAATGAGATATCCGCATATATAGAGGGCGAGGGAACGTTCCAGACAAACGTTTCGCTTATGACCTATTGTGGATACTTCCCCAGTTCAACTCCATGCAAGGCACTTCAGAAGACACCTGAGAAAGTTACTGAGAACTACGGCCCATTAGGCTTTAGGTATGGCTGGTGCACAATCAGCAGGGCCGGGGTAGAGAGTCAGGTGCAGTGCGTAAGATCTGTCAATGTCAAGGGGGTGGACTACCAGGTCAAACCGATTGGAGATACTATCGTCTACACGACCATCCCAACAGATGGGTTCTCAGGGCAGTACAGCTCCAAGGAGATAATCCACAGGGTTTTCCTAAAGGTGCATTCTGGAGGACGGACCTATTATATAACAAAGGGCGACAACAACGACCGATTTGACATACAGTATGAGAATACCCCAGCAGTCCGAGAACGCACTTCGGGGAAAGTCATACTAAGGGTCCCATACCTCGGGTATTTCAAGCTCTTCCTTTTTGGGTTCTTTGGAGACCCTCCGGGCTGTGATAGGGTATTCATAACAAGATAAGCAGCTACGCGAACCCTCCTTCCGGCAATGGAAGCAACATATCAAGAGTGAATTGCGAGAAAAGGCCTATGATGCCCCCAATCCATACGAGCATGACAAAATGGACCATTGAATTCAGCATGCTCCCCCCATCCATGAGTCTTATGGCTATTGCTGAGAGCAGTGCGTTCATAACAAGGGTGAAGATGAGGAGGACAGTTATTACTTCCATGCTAGATGCCTCTGGGAGGGTGATAACAGTATTCAACACATCTGTTGATACATCAAGCGCGGAATATATGCCGTTCATATATTTGACAACACCAGCAGATACATAGAGGCAGAAGGCAACGACTGCCTGAATCCCATACACGATCCCTATGAAACTTGTGGTGGAGTGATACCGTTGCCTCCTGAGCATCAGTAATGTCATGAAATTTTTGCTTATCACTTCACTGGTCTTGTCAGGCTTCCCACCCATCTTCAACGTCTCAACAAACATCTCCGTAAACTTGTTTATGAGGAAGCTCCCGCACTCAACACGGAACAAGAACCATGACCCAAAGTTGTTGATTCTTGTTTTCAATCTCTCGTACAGGTCCCGGATTGGCTGCGTAAGTTCCCCAAAATCATGGAACGTCAGGGCCTTAAGCGAATCGAGGACTACCCCACCACGCGCAGATGCCCCAAGACCAAGGGAAATGATAAACTCAACAAAGAACTGGTCCCTCCGTTTTATCTGTTCTTCAATAGTGCGTGCGATATACCCAACTATCAGAAACGGCGTAACGACGACAGCAACCAGTATCTCAAGCGGAAGGAACCCAAGGAAATAATTTGAGAATATCGAGACAATTAATGAACCGATGCACGACACCACGAACGCAGGCATGAGTTCGCGTTTCATCTCCTCATTCGCGAATTTCTTGTACCACACAGGGTCGTTCGGAAGCACGCTTTTTATATAGTATATAACTCCAATCTCTGCAGAGATGAACATCGTTACAACAATGAGCATGAGCATGACTGAGTCTATACCCGTTAAGTATGGGATGATTATCGCGAACGAAATCAGGAAAACAAGCGTAATCACAATCGAGAGATATATCTCCTTCAGGACATCTATGTCATATAATGCCCCTTTGTACTTTATGCTATAATCATTCATCACATAATTCTGTTCATCAAGTAGGAACGTTTCAATAACTTCTCCCGCATCCAATGCATTTGCGAACCGGTCTAGGAAGTCAGCCAGCATGATGCTCGGAGTGGTCTTTGCCTTAAGTCTACAGGAGTCTGAAAGCGTCACATGCCAAACAGCAAAGCGCATGTATATCTCACCACATGCTTTCGCTATAGTCCCATATTCATCCTTGGCCGAAAGCACTCTGAACAGGTCTGCCGGAGGGCTGTCTGATGTTGCAAGAATCCCAATATGTGTGATGTAGAAGTGCATATTGGCATCAATATCGTGTTTGATTCCCTCGGCCTTAAGTAGCGGGTACAGGAAAACGAAGATTATTCCGAGTACCGGGACTATCGAGAGCATGTATATGGCCAAACCCGAAAACAGCTCTGGCAGCAGCACGATGAGTATGAAAGGAACTATGAAACTTGTTGCCATGACTGGCAGGGCGAACGTTATAATATATTGATAAACATTCATTCCCATTGCTTGAATGAGGGATATATAGTCATCAGTGTCCATTGAACCACTTAAATCTTGAACGGCAGGGCCTCAAGCCCTCCACTATAGAACGCCACGATCAAATTCCGGACTTCATAATAATCAAGAATGTTCTTATCAACCATAGTCTGTATAATGCGCGTTCGGGTATCCAATTCATCATATATCTTCCTTGGGTCTAGGTAACCCGCCTTGACAGCTATCTTCTCTTCAAGAACATAGCTGTTATTGAGCCCCGCGAATTTATGGGTATCACTCTCGGCGTTCCAGTTGAACATCTGTCTAGTTACAACCCCTCCAGCGTCCTCCGAGTACCCCTCAATCTCCTCGACAGCAGTGCATCTCCTAAGGTACCGTCCCTTCACATAAACAGCTGCTAGGAATATGGCTACATTGAGGTTGTCCATGAACGTAAGGGGGACATTTATCGGGTCTCCTGCAAGACGCTGAATCATCCTCTTGATACTCGAGGCGTGGAACGTGGCCATGACTGAGTGGCCAGTCTGCATGGCCTGGAACGCGACAAGCCCCTCCTGACCCCTAATCTCCCCTACTATTATGTACTCCGGTCTTGACCTCAAGGCAGCCTTCAATATCGTAAACATATCCACCCTTCCTTCAGGCGGCCCAGTTTCTCTTGTGACGAGCCGTTGCCACAGTGGCTGGGAGGGTAGGACTTCCGGGGTGTCCTCTGCAGTCAATATCTTTGCGTCTGGATTTATGAAGACAAGTGTTGCATTCAATATCGTTGTCTTGCCACTGGCTGTTTCCCCAGCAACGAACACATTCATCCCATTCTCCAAGCACAGCCACAGGTATGCGGATATCTGCGCGTTCACCGATCCAAACTTTATGATTTGGACGATGCTCATGGGAACGGCGCTGAATTTACGTATGGTGAAACTTGAGCCTCTAAGGCTCACGTCATCCGCATATATGATATTTATCCTAGATCCATCTGGGAGCACGGAGTCCGCAATAGGCCTCGAGATACTCACCGGTCGTCCTATCCTCTCACTCAGGTTTCTCAGGAAATCCTTTAGGACTTGCTCGTTCTCAAAGCACACGTTCGTTTCAATCGAGTCGAATATCTTGTGTATGAGACGAATGTTCCTTGCACCAATCCCATGTATGTCCTCGATATACTTGTCGTTGAGAATCGGCTGCAGGTTTGATTGGCCAATTATATCCCTCATCACAAAGTAATAGAACTTATTATACTCCTCTTCAGTAACGAATGTCTTCTTTGATCCAAACTCAACAATCGAAAGAGCGTTCTTCCGTATACTCATTTCGAACAGCGTCACTAGAGTCTTTGCGAGATCCTCGTCGTTCTCAGGAATCTTCTCGTGAGGTGCCAATTCTAGGATATTGTCCAATATCCGATGGTATTTTCTCTGCTCCTCCGCCGTCATCTGTGGCTCGATTACAAAATATCTTTTTATCAGTTTCTTCCTATAGATATGTACGAATACCTGCTTATCCTTAGTTGGATAGATGATATTAACATTCGGCTCATCCTTAAGCTCTCTTGATACTTCCTCAGTAAACCTTGGAGCTGGGTTGCCCTCTGATTTGAATTTTGCCAGGTATTCCCGTAGGTATTTATGTTTCCTAAGAAGTTTCTCGAAATCCATTCTATCACATATATACAATCGAATCTTCGCATTCGTAGAGTGTCACAACTACGTTCTTGAGTTCAATCTGCATCTTCTCGGCAAGGTTCTGCATGACCGGCCTCTCAAGTTTTGCGCGTTCCAGATCTATGAGCACTATTCCGAGTTCACTTGCGTACCTGGCGACCTGTTCAGTGAGGCCAGTGGATATGAGGGCGCGACATCCTTTGAGATAGAATTCTTCGAGGATATCAATGCTTCCCAACCCGCTACCCACGTAACACCCGATAATATCGAATTTCTTAGTGGACTCTGGGTCCCCAACGACCTTAATCACATCGATACCGTATGTTGTTTTCAGGTTTGAGACAAGGCTCGTGAGCGTTGTTTCAGAGATGGTTCCCCAACGTCCCCTCTTGAGCTTCCCCTTAGTCTTGAGGCCGATGTTCTTTGCAAGGATATCAGCGGTTCCCCCCTCAGTTTCATCCAAGTTGCTATGCGCGACATAGATGCACACATCCTTGCTTATCAGGGTCTTGAGCCTCTTGTAATTGGTTGGTTTCTCAAAGAATGAAAGCCCTGCGAAAACGTCGCTTATCTCCTCAAAGAACGGGTACTCGTGGAGTACAAGCATATCAACATATTCCTCTTCATCTGCTGCCTGCTGTTTCCCAACCCCATACCTCTTGCGCTTTAGTCCAGGTTTTGTCATGTTGAATCTGCTTCTCGTAATCAACCCAGCCTGTTCAAGCACATAGTCTGTTGCAGCCCACGATACACCAATGTGATTGATGACTTTATCCGGATTTCCAAAAACAAGGCCAATTAGGTCATCTGGGTATGCTAAGTTAAAAGGAGCTACCTTTTCCATATACATTATGATGTCGCGCGCTAGCATAATAATACCAATATCCTATAGAAAAAACGCATATATAAATTAATGCCCTCGAGTAACCCACAGGCTTCCCTGGGCAAACACATCCGGCGACCCGAGGCATCAAAACAACATTCTCACAACCAAAAATAGATAATCCTTGAAGATTTTGGTCATTTAATGATAACTCTGTTCGTTTTTTACAACTTAATAGTAAATCTTATTAAGTCCCTGACTGAACAAAATACTATGCAAGGAAAAGAGGGAAAAGAAAGGCGTTACATAGTGATTGCCGGCTCCTTGATGTCTGGACTTGGAAAGGGCATAGTGTCCTCCTCTATTGGAAGGATTCTCCAGAGCAGGGGCCTGAAAGTCGTCCCCATTAAATTCGATGGATACCTCAACGTTGACTGCGGGACCATGAACCCATACAGACACGGCGAGGTATTCGTCTTGGACGATGGCACAGAATGCGATATGGACTTCGGGACATACGAGCGCTATCTTAGGGCCAAACTAAAGAGCATAAATTCTCTCACAGGTGGGAAGATATTCCGCATGGTCATAGAAAAGGAGCGCAGGGGCGGATATCTTGGATATGATGTGCAGTTTGTCCCGCACCTTACAAACGAAATAAAGAAATGGATTCGAAACGTTGGAGAGGAATTCGATGCAGATGTGGTGATCGTTGAAGTTGGGGGGACAGTCGGGGATTTAGAGAATGGCTATTTTCTGGAGGCGATGAGACAGCTTGGCTATGAGGAGCCACATGTCCTGTTTATCCAACTAACTTATGTGCCAACGCTCGTTTCCGGGGAGCAGAAGACAAAACCAACACAGCACGCAACCCGCCTACTGGCAAATCTCGGGATAATCCCGCGCGTAATAATATCTCGTGAGAGCGAGATACTGAGGGCAGATGCAAGGAAGAAGATAAGCATGTTCTGCAATATTCCAGAGGAGAACATAATCGATGACTTGGATCTTGACTCAATATACGAACTCCCGCTGTTTTTCGAGAAACAGAATCTTGGGGACATCCTACTCAGTGAGCTGGGGTTCAAGCCAAGGACTGGTGATTTTGGGCAATGGCCTGGTCTTGTGCGCCGCATCAGGAAACCGAAGAAAACATTGAAGATTGGAATAACTGGAAAGTACACGCAGGTCAAGGACTCGTATGTGAGTATAAAGGAGGCACTCGTTCATGCAGGTGCCCACATAAACCAGGGAGTTGAGCTCATATGGATAGAGACGACTGAAATAGAGAAAGGCCAAGGCAGCACAGATGTGCTGCTGGATTGTGACGGCATAATAGTCCCAGGTGGATTCGGCTCAAGAGGCATAGAGGGTAAGATTGCATGCGCAAAATGGGCCAGGGAGCACAAGCTCCCCTATTTTGGCCTATGTCTCGGCCTCCAGATTGCAATTATAGACTGGGCCAGGAGCATATGTGGGTTGGAAGGCGCCAACTCGACAGAATTCGACCCAAAGACCCCACATCCTGTAATAGACCTCCTCCCAGAACAGAAGAAGATAAAGGACAAGGGTGCAACAATGAGGCTCGGAGCGCACAATATAGAGCTAAAGAACGGAACAAAGGCCATGGATATTTATGAAGCCCCAGTCATATGCGAGAGGTTCAGGCACAGGTATGAAGTCAACCCAGAATACATTGAGAGACTTGAGGTGGGTAACCTCGTGTTCTCTGGAAAGGCACAGGGAAAGAACATAATGCAAGTAATGGAGCTGAAAGGCCATCCATTCTTCATGGGCACCCAGTTCCACCCTGAGTTCACATCGAGTTTGGAGAAACCGAATCCACTATTCCTCGCCTTTATGAAGGCATGCGCAAAGGAGAAATGAGTCAATGGGCACCACAAAGAATCATCCGTTTGTTTTAGTATCTGGTCCGTCCACGAAGAGAAAAATCACCGGAGATATCTATGCAAACGCAGACTGAACACTGTATGCTTTTTAATCTTTGATACAATAGAGTAGGGTTGTGGGGTTATGAGGCGTTTTAAGATATATGGATTATCATCGGCACTTATCGCTACTGTGTTTGCGATAGCCCTGATACTATACATCGTCCTGAACAACATCCTAGTCATAGTGCTCGCTATGCTCCTTCTCCTGCTCCTCCTGTTATTGACATCAATGTTCCAGCCAAGTTTTCACAGAAAACTCTCGGGAACAGCCGAACTGAGGGACACGGCACTCAACGCTCGCAAATCAGAGATTGTCGGTATGATATGCAAGGACTGCAAGGAGACTGCAGAGCTATTGGAGGCAGCATCAGAGGAAACAGATACAACAAGCGCCCAGTCGGAACTGGAGAGGCTTGGAAAGGAGCTGGCATATGCCAGATGTTGCAGCAGCTCATTCGAGATTGAAACCGATGAACTGAATCACGTAGACCTTACGTTTCTAACAACAAAATCCACGGAGGTTCGGGACAGGCTAGGGGCCATAAAAAGATCTGTTGCCAGTAGCTATGGGGCCACAATGAAAAGGCACAACGAAGATTGCGATGATGCGCTCAGGCAGCTCGTTTCCGCAGGATTCAAAATCAATGACCTATATGCGCGCTTTAGATCCATATCTTCAAAACATTCTGAAGGCATTCTTGAGGAGCTTGTTGAGAACGAGAAGGAGATTGCTGCGATTACCAGTAGGATGGTACTCGCATCCTTTGATGAGCTCAAGGGCATCATATCAAACGAGCCTTCCAGAAACGGGATCGCCGGGATACGTGAAGCCATTAAGGAATTCGATTGCTCAACCGGTGATTTGAAATATGCCCCAAAGCTCTCTTCTCTCAGGTTGGAACTCAGGGGACTTCTTGAGGATGATTTCCTAGAGTACAAAGAGCAGGTGTTGGATTCCATGAGGGCAGTTGTAGGTGCATCCAAGTGCGAACCATTCTCAGAGTTCAACAGAGAACTTGAAGTCAGGATTGAGGGCATAATGGCAATTACAGATCCAGGAGCAATAGGGAACCTAAGGAAGTCTGAGGCGGATTACAGGGAATTCATAAGATATTCACTTGATGATATATCAAAGAAGGCAAAGGCGCTCCATGATGAGCTGCTGATGTACAAACCGCCCAGAGACATGGCAGTGAAGATACCAAAAAAGATTGATGTGCCCAAGGGAAACCTAGCAGATTTCACCAAGAGACTCACAACCATGTTTTCAGAACTTTCTCCAAGCATGGAAGCCCTCTACAGAAACACAAAAATCATGAGGAGTTATCCGAAGGTTGAGCGGCTTATAGACTTCAGGCTCAAGGAATCCGGAGAACTCAACTCAAAGGACATAGACATACAATACCAAGACACATTCTTCATGCTCTATGCAAAAAGACATTCAAAGATGAAGTACGTCTCTTCACCAGAATCAAAACTTATACGTGGTGCGTAACATGGCAAAGCGTTCAACTGAAAGGACAGGAACAGAATGGGGCATGCTAGCTTCAGGAGAAGGAGCTAACAGGATAGCAATACAATACCTAGCTGAATTCCAGAACAAGTACATGAGCGATAGGATATTGCTATTCAATACAACCAAAGCAGATGTCAGACCAGAGAAGTTCGGTGCCCACTTAACCCCTGAATTCCAGGCAATACTCCAGAAAATAAAGAAGGAGAAGACATGTATATTTGGTTCGGCTCCATCTGGGGCAGGCAACGTATGGAAAATCGGGGAAGATGAAGCGGCGAAGGACTTCGAGACAATAAGACGGTATGTGTCCAATTCCCAACTGGCGCAGGTCGACGTTATGCTTGGGGTGACAACTCTTGGCGGCGGAACAGGAAACGGGAGCCTCCCATACATCATAAACCAGCTCAAGAGCAAGATGCCAACAACTGCGCACGGTAGATACATTTCACTCGCAATCTGGCCACTCTCTTCAGAGGCATCGCAGAGACATTTCAATGCGATCTGTGGATTCACGCGCTTGCTTAAATATGGCGAGAAAGGAAGGCGCAATAGTGATATGGTGATTGTGATACACAACAGCCAAGTCGCCAAGATGATAGGCAAGAGCACGGACAAGCTCGATAAATTCTATAAGATAAACTATGAGATCATCAAAGCAGTTGACATGATGATAGCACCGAGCGGCCGCACATCCGAAGCCACGATAGACATAGCGGACTACTATGAGATTCCAACATCGTTCGGGGTATATCATTTCACCCCCGCTATCTCATGGGATAATGATCCAGACGTCATAGGAATTGAAGCAGGAATCGAGCTTGCGATGAGGTCTCCGATGTGTCCCATCCAAGATAAGACGGCCACAATGGCATACTTTATTGTCAGGGCACCAGAGAAGATTATAAAGGCCGGAGTCTTCAGCCAAGAGGAGATCGAGGAAGCGGCGAGGAAGGTCTCATCCAGATTCATTGCAGGCAAACACGGAGGACTGCTCCGCTACTGTAGTCTTTCCAGCAAGAGTGCAGGTGATGGATATGATGTTATGGTCCTCCTTGGAGGATTCAGTCTTAAGAAACTTCTAAGCGACAGTATAGGGAAGTTCAAGGCGTTTGCAGATAACCTAAAACCAGGAATGCAGGAGGGTACAGTGGAACTTAAGGACGATGAACATCCCCATATAAAGACAAAGCTTAAGGCAGACGAACTTGAGCGCATAGAGGAATGGCTTAGGGAATACTCAAAAAAAACAGAGGACCTTATACAGAGGACAAGGAGAGGCGATTTGGACGAGGAGAAGATTCTAGATGATTGGATGCAACCCGGAAAGGTGAAGAAGGAGAAAGAGGAGAAGAAGGGGAAGAAAAGAGGGGGTATGCATGCTACCTGATAATATAATCCTGCTCCTTGTCCTTGCTGCTGTTTTCATTTTCATCCTCATAGCGCTTGCCGTACTGATATTCTTGGGATTCAGAAAATCAAAGGACATAAGACAGCCCCTTACGATAATAGTTGCATCGAGTTCAGGTTTACCTATGCCCAACGTAGATGTAAAAATTGGGAACGATATAGAGACGACAAATTCATACGGGAAGGTTCAATTTCATCTCAGACGCGGAGAGTATGAAGTCACCATAACTGCCAACGGGCACGCAGAATTTAGGAAAACAATACGTGCTTGGGACAGAAAGGTCTTAACAGTCAGGCTTTCAAGGGATAAGGCACACCCGGAACTGAAACAACTGGAAGAGATTATGGAATCGGTCAGGAGGGGAAGGGAGGAGATAGGGTCCGGATACAATCAAACAATACCTGACTATCTGTCCAATGTGTGCATAGCAGTACATGATATGGTCATTGAGGAACTGAAGAACCAATCTGATGATACTGTGAAGTCCGAATGTCTGAAAAGCGCGGTTACCGCAATAATGCAGACGTCCCAGGGAATGGTCGAAAGAAGGAATCTCTCATTATATGCAAAAGCAAAAAACAAGAAGGCAAAATCAATAGAGCTTCCCCGAATGGGTCCGGCGGACATAGTGGAAGCCAAGAAGAAGCTTTCGGCAGTGGACTCAATGATAACCGACCGCGCGGGAAAAAAAGCGATATCCCCCCCGCTGGTCCTATGGAAAACATCCCAGAAACTTCTCTCCAAACCAACTATCTTCAACACAAAACTTGCGACATTCCTTTTGGATTCTGCTGAGAAAATGATAAATGAGCTTGGAGACTATCTTCTCTGACCTATTGGTTTCTTAAGCAGCCTAATAGAGACAACCTTCTCTTTTCCAGAGCACTCAATGTCTTTCTCGGTTATCTTGTACTCGGGGTGCACTATCGTAACATGGTGATTCCCCTGTTCGACCATAAGCTCCACAGTTCCATTATCCCCAGTTCTCATAATCCTCTCGTCCATCATAACCTCAACTTCTCCAAGTGGCGTGTGCCCGGTAACAACTGTAATTTTTAGCAACACCTGTTCGCTCCCTTTTTGCACAAGACCTATAGTGATGGAAGAATTAGCAGTGACATCTATGGTTCCCCTATACGGTTCATGGGAAGTGGACTTTATTTCAACAGTCTGCCTCCCCTTTCTCAATGCAAAAACACCACCGGGGGGTTTTGTCACTCCGTCCACAGTAATCTCCGCTTCCAAGACAGGTACGTCCCTTCCAGCAGTCTCAATCATTGTTAGCGCCATTTCTGGAATCGATATTGACTTGGGTCTCTCCTGTTTGTAATGCGTCGCCTGAGACTTGAGCTGTGAAATCCTTTCAACGTTCTCCTCTAGGTAAGTAAACAAGAGCACCGAAGACACCAGGTTCCTCCTGGTTATTGACACGCCCAAATGGGTCTGTTTCATGCGACATTTTTCAGTCAGGAACGAGCGTATTACATCTACGGGAGCGAGCATCCCCTCACTACTTAGATAGTGTGGCGGGAGCCTCAGCATAACGAGATTCTTCTCACAACCATCTGGTCTAATCCCTTCTACACTGAGTTTCATGAACGATTCATAGATTAATTTTATTACATCTATGCGTTTCCACCCCATAACCGGGAAAAGGTAGTTTAGGAGCCCCCGTGCTCTTTCACTTGATCTGGCCAGACATGCATAGGTGTTCTTGCCTCGCACAGTTGTAGACGTTATTATATCGTTTATGTCGATAACGGGCGGATTTCCGGAAAACGCCCTTGGGTCTACTTTATCTGTGGCACTCCCGAGTACAAGTTCGGTTAGTGCCCGTGCCACATAATCGTTATATCTCATATATGCGTTGGCCATGTTTCCAGTATATGCGATTTTCTGATTATCCACCAATATCGTTACGTTTGCGAAGCTAGAGAGTTGTTTCAGGCTCACATATGCATTGCTTGCCGCAAGGCTTCCCTCCCCAACAGCAGGCATCACCACAACAGCAACCACAGATATCCCAAGTGTCTTGAATGCCGAGGCTACAATCGGTCCAACTCCACTACCCGTTCCCCCCCCAAGACCGTATAGCAGGAAAGCACAGGATATCCTACTGGCATCTATCGAGCCATCCAGGAAATAATCTGAGATGAGTTCGAAAAACTGGCCATAATGTTTTAATGAATCAGTCTCAGCCTTACCCCTGTCCTGCCCATACCCTCCTGAAATGATGCTGTCAAAACCACTGGCCGTTCCCTTAAGGAAACCGTTCTTTGAGACGCCAAGCCACCTATCCCGAGGTATGTTCTTCAGGTTCATGAGATCGCTGGTAGCTGAGTTTATGGCAAGCGGTTTGGCAGTTGACAATACATTTTTCTCAGAAAAGACCGAATCAAGGATACCACCGCCACATTGCCCTACAGACACGAACGCATACATAAGCTAATGATTGGGGAAATGTTTTATTAAACGTGTGTCTAAAGCAACATATGGCCAACTGCACAGGCTGCGGCCGCCAGATATTCGAGTGGGAGATGCACTATTATTCCAGCTATGCCGTTTGCTCTGATTGTTATAGGCGAAGGTATGGGGCCGATGGGAAGAGGCTCATCTGCACTATGTGTAGAATGCGCATAAGCGATAAGGAAGCTGTGAGAAAGCTGGGAAAAACAACGTGCAAGAAGTGCTACAAAAAGGAAATGGAAAGGAGAAATGAATGGGTATGTGCATCGTGCAAGAGAGAGCTAAAGATAAATGAGAAGAAATTCAAGACGCCGGATGGGAAGACGTTATGCATGGAATGTGCTAGGAAGAACTCGACCACTTTCAGGCTTGGCGCAGCGGCAAAAGGGAAATGCACAAAATGCGGTTCAAGGTTACGCGTCGGTCTAGCTGTGGATGAGAGAACGGTACTATGCAAAAGATGCGCAATAATCCACATACGCGAACAGGATAAGAAAGCAAAGAAAGGCAATGGGATAGTGGGAAAGCTCAAGCACCTTTTTGAGAAGGAATGAGCACGGAACTATTCTCTAGTTTAAGGCCACACGTGAGCCTATGTGCTCTCTGAAGAGTATCCAGGCTGAATTTCTCAACGAGTTCCCTGATATCTGGGAAAACAAGCCTCTGCACGTCATCCCGACCTGTGTTCTTACCCATGGCATCAATCGAGTTTAGGATGTTCTCTTTCTTTCTTTCAAGCTCTTGTTTTACAAACGTCGCGTCATACGGTCCACCTTCCATAAGCCTTATGCAATCAGCAATGGACACTTCAATCATTTCGAGATGATGGATTCTTACTGTTTTCAGGTATTCCTGTTTCCTAAATTTCGCGCCACCACCTGTAGAACCAAGGCTATTAATCTGTTTTGTAACCACTCGCATGCAATTACTTTTCATCTAACCTATATTAATCCACTACCGGAATCATCCTAGGCTGTAGACTTTTCCTAGGGCGCCACACAGCCCTGCCCGAACCCATCACCCGAGCTTGGCCACCTCTGAGTTCTTGACCCGAGAAAAGGACCTTCGGCTTTCCGAATCGGTCGAGCCGCCCCGAGGTACCGGACAGCCGCCCCGAGCGGCTGCCACCTGTTACCGGTGTAAGCTCTTAATTTATCTACAGTCTATCATCTTACTAAACAAAAAAAGAGTGGGCCCAGTGAGATTTCCAAACAGGGTTGATGATTTGGAGACCCCGCCTTTGAACTCACGACCTCCCGGTTCCTGAACAACTGAAGTATATCAGCCGAGCGCTCCAACCAGGCTAAGCTATGGGCCCAACAGCTATGTTTTTTGGGTTGAATATTTATATAAGTGCGCCCCAAAGAGAATGGGTGTTAGAATGGCTGTATTATCAATTGCTGGTTCATCACCAGATGGGGCTGCCGGTGTGCAGATGGATTTGAAGGTTTTCGATGCCTTAGGGACAATGGGAACGAGTGTAATCACCGCACTGACTTCTCAGAACACTAAGGAGACAAAGGGAATGTGGTGGGTCCCGCCAGAAATAATCCTATCACAACTCAGGTCCGTCTTCTCGGATGTGGACATAAAGGCAGTCAAGATAGGGATGATCGGACACCCAGAGGTCGCAAGGACGGTTTATGAGTATCTGAAAAGGAAGAAAGTCTCGGTGGTCTTTGACCCAGTAATGAGCGCCCAATCAGACAAGAGGTCCCTTTTCGAAGCTGGGGCACTCCCATACATAAGGAAGTTAATCTCGATTTCAGACGTTGTAACTCCGAACACTGATGAAGCAGAAACAATAACGGGGATGGAAGTGAGCACAATCTCTGGTGCAGAAGAGGCCGCAGAGAGGATACAGAAGATGGGGGCCAAGGCAGTGCTCATAACCGGAATAAGGACTGGCGTAATCTCTGATGTATTCAAGTACGACTTCAAGTTTACGTACACCAAACAGATTAAGGTTGGCGGCACAAAAGGTGGAGGGTGCTGCCTATCATCCGCTATAGCTGCGTTTATGTCACAGGGGATAAGCATCCCCTCCTCAGTTGAGCACGCGGAGGGATTCGTCGATGCGGCCATATCCTACAAAAGAAAAATAGGCCACGGGATTCATTCCCTAGACCCACTCTCGACACTGAGAAAGGACGCGGACAGGTACTCCGTACTATGTAATACGAAGGCGGCCTTGACAATGCTTGAGACACACAATGAGTTTACCCCATTTATCCCGGAGATAGGCACAAACATAGTATGTGCAATAAGCAGTGCCCAGACAATACACGAAGTGGCGGGCGTGGTGGGTCGCATAAGGGATGCGATGGGAATCCCCAAGTCACTGGGCATAGTCGAGTTTGGAGCCTCGTCTCACATGGCTCGTGCAGTCATAACTGCCATGAGCATAAACCCAGAGCGGTGCTCCGCAGTTAACATGGCAGTCGTTCCGAAACTGGATTCTGCCTGCAGGAAAGCAGGGTTCTCTATAGGTCGTTTTGATAGGAGGTACGAGCCTAAGGGAAAGAGAAAAAGTGGGAGCATGGAGTGGGGCATACTTCACGCAGCAAAAAAGGGCAAGGTGCCAGACGTTGTGTTCGATAGCGGTTCAATTGGAAAAGAACCCTCTGCATTCGTGTTTGGCCATGATGCAATAGATGCGGTTACAAAATCATTGAAGATAGCAGCAACGTCACTCCGCAATTCGGCCAAGTACCGTTAGTTTCACTGAGGGCAAAAATGCGCTCCCCTCAGCCGTTTTTCTTTTTATCCTCTGCGAGAAGGTCCTTTATCTCACTGAGTTCAAGGAGTATCCTCTTTGAGTAATCCATGAGTTCCTTCAACCCAGTTCCACCGTTCCCTGCCGATATATCACTTCTCTTTCCAGTCTTTGTCTCCTCAACAAGATGGGATATCTCAACAACAAGCCTCTCCCCATCATTTGAGTCAATCCCTTCAATCTCCAATTCTGACTCCCCCGGTTTCGAGCCAGCTGTCTCTATCTTAATGGTTGAAATCATGAGCAATCGCTCAAGGAAAGTGCGCACAATGTTTATGTTCTGTATCTGCTCATAATTCACGACATATTTTTTCTTATTAAGCACACCAGCGATAAAGATTAGCTGTTTTTCTGAAATGGAATGGGAAGTCGTGTACCACTTCAAGGCATTCCATATGAGTGAGGGCAGGAGTATTACTGCAAATAGCGGCGCCACCATACCAAAACCATTCACATAACCTGATGTTACCCCTTGCCACATGTCCGTATACTTGTCAATCAGCACTATGATTACGAACATTGTACCGAATACAATGGCAACATATAACGGCCTCTTCATCCAGAAGATTATAACGCGCCAGCTTGGTTTCTTCGCCATGTCTTCAATTTTGGGGGGCGCCTTATAAAATCCTATGCCTAGAGCGAGTTAGCAATATCCTTCAGGACACCCTTCCCCAGTTTCAACGCATCCTTTCCATCCTTTGTTATCTCGTAATATTTTCTCCTCCCTTCATATCTAGACGTTATTAGTCCTTCTCCCTCGAGTTTATAGAGAACTATATAACCCATGATGAGCCCAGGAGCCCACCCGAACTCATTCTCAATCTGGGTGGTGAGGGCATAAGCGTAAGTCTTCTCCCGCTTGAGAATCGAGAGCACATACAACCAGATGTTTCCCCTTGTGAGGCTTTTTCTAAGGCGCAAAACAGCTTTCGTCTCATGTTTCATATGTTCTCTTTCATTACCAACATTTAAATATTTAACAAGAATAAACTATTTAACATAAATTAAATAGTTGGTGAAAATATGGGAAAGATAAAGCTTGGGGTAATAGGTGTTGGGAACTGCTGCTCCTCAATGCTCCAGGGTCTTCAATATTATAGAAACATTGATGGGAATTCCCCCCCGACCCCCGGACTCATGCACAATGTCATATCTGGATATAAACTATCGAGCATAGAGGTTGTAGCCGCATTTGATATAGACAAGCGGAAGGTTGGGGAGGATGTAGCGGATGCGGCGTTCTCCAAACCAAACTGCACTACAAAATTTTCGGATATTCCAAAGACGGGCGTCATAGTGAAGAAGGGACCTGTGCTGGACGGGTTGGCTGAAACGACAAAAGACAGGTTTCTTGTCGATCCATCACAGAAACCATGCGATGTAAAGAAGGAGCTCAGGGACGCAGGCGCAGAGGTCGTAGTCAGTTATCTTCCAGTCGGTTCCGAGCAGGCTGCACGATTCTATGCAAAGGAGATATTGGATGCAGGCTGCGCCTACGTTAATGCAATGCCTGTTTTCATCACATCTGATGATAAGTGGACAGAGCAGTTTAAGAGCGCAGGACTCCCAATGATCGGAGACGATGTTAAGAGTGTTGTTGGGGCCACAATCGTGCACAGGATGCTTGCAAAGCTGTTCCTTGACAGGGGCGTGCACCTCAAGCAGACATACCAGCTCAATGTCGGCGGGAACACTGATTTCAAGAACATGCTTGAGCGCTCAAGGCTGGTTTCAAAGAAAATAAGCAAAACACAGGCAGTACAGAGCGTGCTCAAGACCCCGCTTGGAGAGGATAAGGTTACAATAGGGCCGAGCGATTACGTCCCATGGCTGAACGATAACAAGATAGCATTTATCCGGCTTGAGGGTGAAAATTTTGGAGGAACCCCGCTCACAATAGACATGCGCTTGGACGTTATAGACTCACCGAACTCAGCTGGCATAATAGTTGATGCAGTGAGGCTCTGCAAGCTCGGACTTGACCGGAAGATTGGCGGGAGGCTGATAAGCGCTTCCGCTTACCTGATGAAATCCCCACCAATCCAATACCCTGACAATCTGGCCAGAAGGATGGTTGAGGAATTCATATCTGGAGAGAGGGAGAGGTGATATAATGGAGACCTGGATGATTTACGGGCTTCTTGCGGCAGTATTCCTGGGCGCTTCGGCTGTTGCGATGAAGGTGGCAACCGGCTCAGGCCACTACAACCTGAATGCACACACTGGTGCAATCCTCGTGCTTCTCGGGGTAGCCGTAGTGTTCGTTCCGTATTACCTCTATGAGACCAATTTCCAACTCTCAATAGCAGCTGAAAACAATGCGATAGTCCTCGCAGTCCTAAGCGGAGCGCTGTGGGGTATAGCCTCAGTTTTTCTGTACAAAGGTTTCAATCTCGGGGCTGACGCCTCAAAGATAGTGCCCCTGATGAACACCAGCGCCCTTGTCGCAGTGGTTATAGGGATACTCGTGCTCCACGAGCTTCCGGTCCATGCGGATCTCTGGAGAGCAGTTATGGGTGCCTGCCTAATTCTAGTCGGGGCATCGATGTTGGGGTGATTGTATGGAAACATGGTTGGCATATGGCCTGTTGGCTGCGTTTCTTTTCGGGGTTTCCGGACTTCTGACAAAAGTGGTTGGCGGGAAAGACCACTATGCAGTGAATTCCCATACCCTGGCGATGCTGGTGGTAATAGGTGCATTCGTAATATTCCTTGTTTACTATCTCGCGGAAACCAAGGGACAGTTCCCAATACCCTCGAACAACATGGCGGTTTTATTGGGGCTGGGAGTTGGCGCGACATGGGCCATTGGCTCGGTCTTCGTCTACAGGGCGTTCAACCTGGGCGCAAACGCCTCCCAGATAACGCCAATCTTTAACCTAAACACACTGGTGGTGGTTGCGTTGGCCATACTAATACTCCACGAGCTTCCGGACCCACAGCAATCAATAAAAGTGGTTGCAGGTGCAATCCTAATGGTGGTCGGTGCATTCCTGGTGAGCTATTGATAAAAGGAAACTACTCCGAATTCACTGAACGGGTCGGGATCAGGCTGGGCCTGCTTTTCTCCAGGATTCCGCTTACTCCGAACCAATGGACAGTGCTCTCCATACTGCCGGCGTTCCTGGGCTTCAGTAGCCTTTCCTACTGGCACAGGATGGATTTTGCCATATTATGCTTTGCCGTATCAGCAATCATAGATGGGATAGACGGGGGAGTCGCCAGGGTTACCGGCAGCGTCACTTCCCTCGGGGCGTACCTGGATGGCATCATCGACAGACTTGTTGAGGCCCTTCTCCTGTTCGGCCTCATGCTGTACGGTCTCCCGGAATACATCGTTCCGGCATATGTCTGGATAGCCCTTCTCCTGTTCATGGGGACCGGGATGACCACGTATGCCCGTGCATACGCTGACCACAGGAAGGCGATTACCGATGCAAAGAAGCTCAGGAAAATGGGCGGGATTCTCGAGAGGCCAGAGAGATTGATTGTTATATTCGTAGGGATGCTTGCGAGTTTCTGGAATCCACTCTACCTGACATTTGCCATCGTTGCAGGCTCTGTGCTCGCAGTAATCACCGTACTGCAGAGGGTGGCGTTCGTTGTCAGGAACGCAGAGTAATCATCCTCCTTTCTTAAGGAAAAATTTTCCCTTCTGGGTTAGCTTATAAAATACCCATTTCCTCCCATGCACATGGTCCCTCTCTATGAGCTGCGCCCCCACAAGTTTCTCAAGGTGCTCAGACACGGTAGCCTTGCTCTTACCAAGCTTTTCACTTATGAATGTGGTGGTCCTACCTCCTTCGCCATCCTGAAGGATTCTCATTATGCCCCTTCTTGTGTCTGAGGAGAGGGACTTGTACACACGCATATCATCCTCTTCCTCTTCTACAGCAAGCCCCTGCGGTCTCCTAAGCAGTATTGAGACAACAACACCCATTGCAAGGAGCAATAAAAGCCCAAGGGGCAAGAGCCTGTCCAGGAGCGACTGTTCGCGTGTCTCTTCACCACCAGAATCAGCGTCTTGATCAATCTCCCCACCAGGCGTACTTGCACCTGCTATGCCACCAACCGGCTCGTTCCCAGATGATGCAACCATCACAGAACTATCGGTACAGAGCCACACCCGCTCCCCAACAGACAGGTATCTCGCTATGGTGTCATCTGAAATGAACGAGAGGTACTCTTCTGAGCCGAACTCAATAGTTGAGTCAACGCTCTCCCCGCACGATGTGTCCTTCCAGAGTCCATCTATGGATACGAAGGTCTTATCACCAACAGTCTTTGTTTCTGGTGGGGAATAGGAATAGCTCTCAGTGACTTTGTAGGCCGATGCAGTTGTCATAATGTTCGCATCGTTCTCCCACCCGCCAAGAGCATCCATAATCCCGAGAGACCGCTCAACATGTTCCCCCTCCTCATTTATTGCCACATATGAAGTATAGGGCGATGGCAATCCGTATTTGGTTGCGAGTGCAACGACCTCCTCTTTAAGCGCATCAGTCTCGCCTTCCAGAGCTATGATGTCCAACAGGTATCCGAGCTTTCGCGCAGCCCATGTCCGTTCAACGAAACTATTTCTCTGTGTTTCCGGGAGCGTCACCTCATATTCGAAAGTCTTCTTCTCGCCCCCCGTTTCCCCGCTGATTTTTACCAGGGCTCCGCCAGCATCAGTGTACTTACCAACAATAACTATCTGGCTTCCGTAGAATATGTCTGGTATCCTCTTTGGATAAATGTCATATGTCTCTACGCCGCCAATCTCAAGCCTGACGTCTGTTAAGAGAGGCTTCGATATCTTATTATAGAACAGCGTGAGGCTTGCCTCGAGCTCGGCATCCGAGCGTATGTATGTCGGTATCCCATCCCCATACTCATTCGATATCCTGTCCAAAAGCTCGAAATCGATGTCCGTTCCAACCCCGAATGGAAATATCTTGCAATCACATCCATCAA
>JBDRKD010000008.1:0-5000 GCA_043814255.1 Microcaldota archaeon | reverse complement strand
AGGATTTTTAGGGATAATGATGTTACCATGGAAGCAAAGGATGGCTCTATAACCATAATCGCCCCAGAATCCAGGGTAACCAACACAATAAAAGCGCACATAACAAACATGATAATCGGGGTCACCGAAGGATACAAGCACAAGATGCAAATTGTTTACTCCCACTTCCCGATAACCTTGGAAATCAAGGGTTCAATCGCAGTTATAAAGAACTTTCAGGGTGAAAAAAAGCCTAGGAGGGCAAAGATAGTCAGAGAAACCAAAGTGGAGGTCAAAGGCCAGGATGTACTCGTTTCAGGCATCGATAAGGAGGATGTCGGGCAGACTATATCAAATCTCATCACTGCCACAAAAATAAAGAACAGGGATTCTAGGATATTTCAGGATGGGATATACCATGTTGAGGAATAACATTTCTTAAGGTTGATTCAATGGAGACTATCAGAAAACAAAAAAAGAAGAAAGCACGGTTCACAAGGCCAAATTATGGTACCCCGAACAGAAAGAGGGTTAAGAGTGGGTGGAAGAGGCCCAGAGGAATAGACAACAAGAAAAAGAGAAAGGTAAAGGCACGCGGAAAGGAACCAAATATCGGCTGGAGAAATGCAAGGAAGATAAGGGGTATCCATCCTAGTGGGTCATATGAAATGCTCGTAAGGAATTTGAATGATTTTGATGATATCAAGGGAAGATTGGTCCGGATAGCATCCAGCGTAGGAAAGAAGAAGAGGGCACTCATAAAAAGGAAGGCAGAGGAGCTCAAACTAACAGTTTTGAATGGGTGAAATGATGGCCGCAAAGACAGTCAAACGCATTGCATCAAAACTCCTGAAGTGTGGAAAGAACAGGATTGTACTCGATTCTAGTAATATCAAGAAGGTTAACGAAGCACTTACACGAGAAGATGTCAGGGGACTCATTTCAGAGGGTATAGTTGTTCGCAAGAAAAAGAAGGGGGTCTCACGAGGACGAGCCCGTGAGAAACACCTGAAAAAGAAAAAAGGCAGGAGAAGGGGTAAGGGAAGTATGAAGGGCACAAAATATTCACGCGTGTCAAAGAAGGACATGTGGATGTCCAGGGTAAGGGCACAGAGGGAACTCCTGAAAGGACTTCTACGCGATGCAAAGATCGAGAGAAAGAATTATAGGTCGCTCTATCGCATGATTAAAGGGGGGGCCTTCAGAGGGAGAACACAGCTACTGGCCCATCTGAAAGAGGCAGATATGCTTAAATAGGGTTGAGATTATGGGAAAAGCAACAGGACCTGGTTATCGGGTTTCTCAGAGGAGAAGGCGTAAAAACCTAACAAACTACCCAAAAAGAATGGGTTTGATAAAGTCTAAACTGCCTAGGATGGTTGTTAGAAAAAGCTCAAGGCATATCATCGTGCAGTTCATCGAATACGGGGTTCATGGAGACAAGACAATCCTATCTATAAACTCAAAAGAACTCCTAAAGCGTGGATGGCCTTCCAGATGCAATACACCAACGGCATTTTTGACAGGTGCCCTTGCAGCAAATAAGGTGCTGAAAAAGGGGATAAAAAAATCAGTCCTAGATATAGGGCTTCAGACGCCATCAAAGGGGGCCATAGTATTTGCAGCCGCGCGTGGCGCTGTGGCAGCAGGCATTGATATGCCTATCGGAGAAGGAATGATTGATGAATTACGGGAGAAGGGAACACATATAGTTGATTTGGCAAAGGCCCTTAAGGGAAAACCAGAATACGAAGCGAGATTCTCAGCTTATTTGAAAGCAGGAGTAGACCCCGAGAACATTGTGGAGCTCTTCGAGAAAACAAAGGATTCTATACTAAGAGGTGAACCAAGTGGCTAAATTCAAGGGCAGGGGCAAGAGGAGACAGTTCCGAAGGGAAGAAGAGAGGGAGGAATGGTTTCCCAAGACAAGAATCGGAAAAATGGTCATGAAGAAAGAGATACTGTCTATCGACCAGATTTTTGAGATGGGCAAGCCAATCCGGGAACACCAGATAGCCGATTACTTAATCCCAACTCTTACGGATCACATATTGAGTGTTTCTATGACTCAGCGTATGACCGATTGCGGAAGGAAAATCCAATTTCGGGCAGTCGCAATAGTTGGCGATTCCAGCGGACACGTTGGCATCGGGGTTGGAAAAGCAGATGAGACGAGACCAGCTATAGAGAGGGGGATAAAGAATGCAAAAAGGAATCTGATAAGCGTTCCGCTTGGCTGTGGTTCGTGGGAATGCGGTTGCGGCACCCGACACACAGTTCCAATAAAGGTCGCAGGCCATAACGGCAGTGTAACTGTGATACTCAAACCCGCACCAAGAGGCGTTGGCATTGTTTCAAGCGATTCAGTGAAGAAGGTTCTTTCACTTGCTGGCGTAAAAGATGCGTGGACGTTCTCTAGGGGCAATACCAGCAACACATATAATACTGCCATGGCAGTCTATTACGCATTGGATAACCTCAATAGGATGAAGATTACTGGGAATTGGACAGAGGATGAGCCTGCTCCTGAACCAGTAGAGATAACCGATGAGGGGGCACCTAAGAAATCTTCAGAGGAGAAAAAAGAGTCTCCAAAACAGGAGAAGAAGCCGGAGCCAATAAAACAGGAGAAGAAAGAGCTGGAGAAGAAGGATGTTACTAAGGGGGTCGAGGAGAAAGAGCCAGCTGGAAAAGAGGAGACAAAAACTGAAAAGGTTGATAAGGCGTGATGGTGTTCATGATGGAAGCTAAGAGAATTGCAGTCGTAAGGGTTCGTGGGTCAGTTGGAGTTTACAGGAAGCTCAACGACACCATGAGGATGCTTGGTCTCACTAGGGTTAACCATTGCGTCGTTGTCAAGGAAGCCCAATTGGGTATGGTGAAGAAATGCAAAGATTATTTGACTTGGGGAGAGATAGATGAGGAGACATTTACTATGCTTATTATTAAGAGGGCACTAAAGAAGGGAAACAAGAGGCTAACACCAGACGACATCGAGAAAGCAGGGTTCAAATCAGCCAATGAGTTTGCAGGCAAATTCATGAAATCAGAATCCACATTCGATTCTCTTGAAGTAAAGAAGGTGTTTAGGCTCCACCCACCCAGGAAAGGGTATGTGCACATAAAGAAGCCATACCCCCATGGTGCTCTCGGATACAGGAAGGGGAAGATAAACGATCTTCTCAAACGCATGATGTGAGGTAGGTTTGTTTGGTTGTCAGACAAAAAAGGAAAGGAAGGAAATACCACGGAACAAGGTCGTGGGGCGCGGGAAATACTAAGAACCGCAGGGGCAAGGGCTGCCGCGGTGGTAAAGGGAACGCTGGAGTCAAGGGACATAGGAGGACATATTTCGTGAAGTATGATCCACACCATATTGGGAGATATGGTTTTATTCCCCCTTCAGTCAAAAAAACGATTCATACAATTAACCTAGGCGATATACAACGGATGATTGATAAGGGCGATGTTAAGAAGTCTGGGGAGAAATACGAGTATGTCTTTAATGGAAAGGTTCTTGGTTCCGGAAGCATAGTCAATCCAGTCATAGTCAAGGCTAACTCATTCTCAAAGAAAGCAAAGGAGAAACTCGTTAAAGTCAGCGGCGAGGCAAAAACGGAGTGATGTAATGAGGCTAGACGGATTAAGGCCAATAATTACATTTCTTCCTGAGGTCAAAGTACCAATCCGAGCTCCAGTATTGAAAGAAAAACTCATTTGGACAGCTATCGCACTTCTCATGTTCTTTGTGATGTATCACATCTATCCTGTCGGGATAATCGAGCCAGGTGGGGGACAGTTCGAGTTCTTGCAGATGATAATGGCAAGCAATATAGGGAGTCTTATCACTGCAGGTATTGGCCCAATAGTCCTTGCATCTATCTTCCTTCAGCTTTTTGTAGGAGCGAAAATAATCGATATCGACCTGAGCAATCCTTCAGACAAATCTCTATTTAGCGGTACTCAGAAACTCCTCGCGCTGGCATTATGTTTCTTTGAAGCAGCAGTATATATACTGGCTGGAACACTCCAGGTTATGGGTGCCCCCGGGACCGGGACCGAAGCCCTCTTTGGCAGTATTCTGGCCACCCAGGCACTGGTCATACTCCAGCTGGCGTTTGGTTCGATAATATTATTGTATCTGGATGAGGTCGTCTCAAAGTACGGAATCGGTTCTGGTATAAGCCTGTTCATCGCCGCAGGGGTTTCGCTTGCAGTTTTCCAGGGAACAATTGCGCTGTTCTTTGGATGGGGCCTTCCAGATCCGTCGAAATCAGCTCTTGGGGCTCTCTCGGGGCATGAAGCAAATGCAATCTCAAACGCGCTTCTTGCGATGCTTCCGCTTTTCTTCACAATCATGGTTTTCCTGGCAGTCACATATGCTGAAGGTATGAAAGTCGAGATACCCCTGTCTTTCGGAAGGGCGCGGGGGTTTGGGGGCAGATATCCTATAAAATTCCTCTATGTGTCGAACATACCGGTTATATTGGCGTCAGCATTGATGCTCAACCTCCAGATGTGGGGCCGTGCACTAATGGGGAAGAGCCTCGTTATTGGGGGCGTCGACATAGTCCAATACATCGCAGTCGTCGATGCAGGCGGGAGGATCACTGACGGTTTATTGTATTTCATAAGTCCTCTTTACATGAACCCCCTTGCCATCGGTTATGATACATATATCAATATACTGGGTGGGTCTACATCGACCTTTCAGATACCTGAATTCGTACATGTTTTTACATATGTTCTCTCAATGGTCATCCTCTGTGTTATATTCGGGAGGTTCTGGATAGAGACCACCAATATGGGGGCAAAGGATGTCGCGCGACAGCTCCAGAAATCAGGGTTGCAGGTTCCTGGTTTCAGGAGAGACCCTAGGATTGTGGAGAAAGTCCTGGATAAATATATCCCCGTAATCACAATCCTTGGAAGCATTTTCGTTGGGCTCCTCGCTTCATTTGCAGACCTTACTGGAGCATTGGGTACTGGAACAGGAATATTGCTGACTGTGGGGATTCTCC
>JBDRKD010000007.1:0-7922 GCA_043814255.1 Microcaldota archaeon | reverse complement strand
CTTCATCCTATGTCCCCGTTTGTATAAGTAGAGCGCAGTGTACGCAATCATGGCTCCATTATCTGCATTGAGTTCGTTTGGTGCGACTCCGAACGTCGCATTATGCTCCTGAGCCATCTCCTTAAGCATCTCCTGCAACCTCTTGTTCTGCGCCACGCCCCCGCACACCACCAACTCCTTTTTCTTGGTGAGCACAAGAGCCCGCTCAGTCGCTTCAGTAAGCATGGAGAACGCGGTCTCCTGCAATGAGTAGCACATATCCTGTTTGGAGTGATCCCCGAGTTTCTTTATTGCATCTGTCTGCAATCCTGTAAAAGAAAGATCCATTCCCTTAACAACATAAGGAAGCTCAACATATTTCCCACCAAGGGCCATCTTCTCTATTATACCTCCGTGCGCCCTCTCGAGTTTCATGGCCCTTCCAAACACATCTATCAGGTTACCAAGCCCAATATCAAGCGTCTCCCCAAGTACCCTGTAGCGCTTATCGCTTCCTTTCACAATTATCTGGGTGTTCCCCCCGCTCACATATGCGACAAGCGGGTCCTTTGTTTTTGTGTAGAGTTTAGATACCTCTATATGCGCCACACAGTGGTTCACCCCGAGTATCGGTTTCTCCAGAACAAGCGCAAGGGACTTCGCGCCAACAACCCCTATTTTCAAACAAGCCCCAAGCCCAGGCCCCTGCGCAAACCCAACCAAATCTATCTGAGAAGTCTTAATTCCCGCCTTATCAATTGCAGCCCGAAGGACGTTCTCGAATTCGTTTGAATGCTGCTCAGCGGCCTTTCTTGGGTGTATGCCGGTAAACTTGGGGACGTACATCCTCTTCTCATTGGAGAGCATCTTCTTCTCTTTGAAAATTCCGATTCCCAGTGTGTGGGCAGTACTCTCAATGCCAAGCGCAATCATGATGTTGCTTGGTTCGTGACTATTAAAATCCTTTACGTAACGTTCCTTGCAACCAAGAGCGAGATCGCATTGAAGACAGCATGGGAGACTATTGGCGGGATAAGGGAGCCAGTTTTCCTGTAGAGCCAACAGTAAGCATAGCCAACAAAGAGCGCGGCAAGGATCTCTGTTAACGAATCGTATGCTGCGTGCGAGACTGCGAATATGATGCTTGATGGCATCGCGCCGATAACTGGGAACAGCAGACCCCTGAAGAACAGTTCTTCGGAGACAGGGCTCAGGGTCACAGCCATCACCATCACATAATCTGGAGCATCCAAGAGTTTCCGCTCAACGTTTGAGAGGTCGTTGAACCCAAGGTACTCAAGCGAAATGACCAACACCGACATTCCAATCAAAATCGGGAAGGTGGAAACCACTCCAATGAAAATGTTCCGCACAAGGTTTTTTCTGCTGATCCCAAGCACTTTTAATGAATCCCTCAACCCATGTCGCATTCTCAGATACACTGGCAGAGAGAGGAGGAGAAGGGAAAGCACAACAGATGAAAAATAATGTGTCTGCACCGATAGGCTGACTGAAATTAAGTATACCCATACAGCAAGCACACACGTCCAAGCGTTTTCCCTCTCGGAGAGAATGCCCATACCCGCCCCATACACTCCGACAAAGATAAATGCCTCAATAATGCCTATTCCCAATACCCCAACACACACTGGAGTAAACACAAAGAGAAAGAGGAGCGTTGCGTTTACAGTTCCAACGCGCTTTGCAACGAACCCCCTAAACACGAGTTCTACTGCAGCCAGCAACAGGAGCGAACCCAGCAAATCATATTCAATAAGGAATCGAGCATCTGAGAATCTTATCAACAAGCCCGAGGCAAAGAACAATGCACAACCAAATAAAAGAGCTCCAAAAAAAGACTTTGAGCTATTTCCTTTCAGAGTAGCCACATCTTCCACACGATCGCCTGTCGTTGTGTTCACCAAGAGAGATACCCGGACCACATTTTGGGCAGCTTTTCTTTTTCGAATATGGAACTACCTTCTTTTCCTTTTTTTCTGCGGCTTTCTTTTTGTCATCGGCCATCCAATCACCGTTATTCATTTTTCACTTCAGCCTTCTCCTCTTTATTCTCGCTTGAGGACTCACCAGATTTCTCCTCTTTCTTGGGTTTCTCACCCTTGCTCTTCTCCTCAGGCTTAGCCTCATCTTCCTTGGGAGCCTCCTTCTTTTCCTCTTTAGGAGATTCTTTCTTCTCTGCCTGTTTCTTTCTATCTCGTTTCAATAGGTACTCCGGCACAACGTCCATGCTCTTCTTATCGTTGTAAACCATCGCCTTTCCGTTTACCTGGCTCATCCCAAAGTGGGACTCTATCTTATCGATGACTATCAACTCCTCGTCAACTTTGAGTTTCTGCTGGATTGCAGTCTTCACATCTCTCCTACTTGGAGTCGTACCATCTCCCATGGCATAGAACTCTATTTCTAATCTATTGAGCAGTTTGTTCTCATTCTGTTTTTCTATTTTCAATTCCATATAATCTACCTATCTCACCCTTTATCTAACCCTTGTCATCATGCGTTTGTTCATGCTTTCCATATACTCGATTTCCTTCCCAGGTTGGACAGATCCCGAGAGCTCTTCAGGTATCTCCATCTCTAACATCTCATACGTTACCGAGTTCATTAGTTGGGCCATGTTGCCATTTACAGACATGACCTGACCTGCTTTTCTCTCTATTATCGGAATCTCGATATCCGCATCGGATGGTTTTAGAAGAGTCTTCTTCTGCCTGTTGAATATCCCCATGGCAGTAATTCTCATCTTCGCAGCACCGTGTTTTCCTGGGGCGGAAGACTCTATGTTCACAACTCTGCACGGAACGTCATCAATAAGCACATATTTTCCAACCTTTAGTTCCTTTGCAACTGCAAAAGTCTTCTCCATCATGAACCACCCGAGAAATTAACGAATGGATTAGCCGAAAAAGATTTTTAATATCTTCGTCTCTAGTGACTTCATGAGCAAGCTGCCAATAGATACCCACTCCCACCTTACAGATTTTCAGGAGGTTCCAAACATAATAAAAGAGGCAAAGGAAAAGCTCTCAGCAGTTTTCACCTGTGGTTATTCAATGGAAACAAGCGTTGCGGGAGCAGACCTCGCCAAAGCGAACCCAGGTTTCATCTATGCAATCGCCGGAGATGCCCCCCAGAGGGTTATGGAGAATCCAAATGTCGAGCTTTTGTGGCTTGAGGAATTGGAAGGGATTGTGGCTGTGGGGGAGATAGGGCTTGATATGCATTGGGGGAAAACGGACAATCAACTGAAGAACCAGAAGAGATGGTTCGAATCGCAACTCTGCATTGCTGAGAAGAGGGGACTTCCAGTCGTCATACACTCGCGGGATGCGGAATCCGAGGTTCTTGACATATTGGAAAGTCATGCCCTAAAAGGAGTCCTTCTGCATTGTTTTTCAGGGAAGATGTTTGAGGCAAAAAGGGGAGTCGACAAGGGCTATCTCATTTCAATCCCCCCAACAAATTCAAAAACAAGGAGAAAGATAATTAAATCAGTCGATATAGAATACCTACTATTGGAAAGCGATAGTCCATACATAGGGAAGAACCCATGGTCGGTCATTGATGCGGCTCGTTCTATCTCTGAATTGAAGGGCCTTTCGCTAGGAGAAGTATCCGATATTACGGCCAGAAACGCGATTAACTTTTATGGGGTAGAAAGATATGGTTATCAACAAACTGAAGGCAGTCTTCAAGAATAAGATGAATAAGAACATCGCCCTATTCGTGGACGGTCCGAATGTAATAAGGAAGGACATAAACATCGACCTATCCTCAGTGAAGGAGAAGGTGAACAAGTACGGTAGCATAAAGGTCTGCAGAATCTATCTAGACCAATACGCTTCCGATAAGCTCATAGAGGCAGTCACGAACCAGGGCTACGAGCCGATTATATCAACAGGCGATGTCGACGTTACCATGGCAGTGGATGCGATGCAACAGGTGTTCAACAACCACATCCAGATCATAGCGCTCATGACGAGGGATATAGACTTCAGGCCAGTGATAATAAAAGCGAAGGAACTTGGAAAGGAAACGATACTCATCGGCGCGGAACCCGGGTTCTCGGTTGCTCTCAGGAACACTGCGGATGTCGTAATTGTTGAGAAGAAGAGATAATGTGCCTGGGCAAAGTTATTTAAATTTTCGAGAGATAAAACATGCGGATTTTCTTTTTTGAGGTGAAGAAATGACTGAAAAAAGGCCTTTTGATGTATTGAATGGCGCCCTGAATAACTCTGTTCTTATAGCGTTGAAGGGCGGTCTGGAAGTTAGGGGAAAAATGGTGTCTTACGATGTCCATATGAACCTTGTGCTTGAGAACGCCGAACAGCTGGAGAACGGCGAGAGCAAGAGGAAACTCGGCACGATGCTTGTGCGCGGGGACAACGTAGTCTTTATATCCCCGAGTCTCTAAAATGATATTTAACGGGCCCGTGGCGCAGTGGTAGCGCGTCCGCTTGGCGTAGGCGTTTACGCCTCCAGACTGCGGAAGGCCAGGGGTTCAAATGATATCATGCCTGAAAATCCCCTCGGGTCCACTATTTTTCTAAAGGGATGCAGTTACTAGGTAGATGGGAGGGAGGCAGGAAGAATTGACAGCATCACAGGCAGATTTATGGATGTCAAGTTCAGAACGACCCGATAACCAATGAGGGTATTATTGGGCGGGTGATAGTTTTTCAAGATTACAAGAGTAAGTCTCTCCTCCTAAAATAATGCTTCAACAACAGGGAATCCCAATACAATATCAAACATTGATTCCTCATGTGTCATTATTTTTTAAATATTGGGAACATAATCTAAGTATGCCGCTCTCGAAAAAAGAGAAAAGGATTCTCAAATCAATAGTGGTTGCATCAGAGAACGATCCAGATAACCCTGAATTCCCAGCAGACGACCCGAAATTCCCGGCAACACCGACAATCCGAATTGAGGTTCCTGGTTTTTCCAAAGTATGGCTCAAGGATGAAAGCAAGAATCCAACTGGAACGCACAAGGACAGGATGGGTTGGGAGATGGTCGTCACCTACCGCGATTTCCTTTTGGCGAAAAAGAGAGGCCAAGTGAAAGGCTCACTGCCATCACTGTCCATAATCACCTCGGGCTCTGCAGCAGTGGCAATCCAATCACAACTAAGAAGATACGATCTTCCGAATTTAAAGTGTTTAATTGATGTCAACCTCGATCCAGATATTACGAAATCCATGAAGAAAATAGGCTGCGAAATTTATGGGACTGATTTGAGTAAGAAACCATTCCACTGGAGGGAGATCCTCACCCTCACTCACAATCCAGATGGTTTTGATATCACTTCGAGCGAAGCACTTGACCCAACGACCCGTTTCTATGATTGGTTGAGCTATGAGATAATAAATAATTCTCCAGATTATTGCTTTATTCCATTCGGAACCGGGAACCTATATGAGAACATCCTCAACATAACTAAAAAGGAGCTATCAACAGATAACCATGATCCTCGTTTCATGGGGGATGTTAAGAAACTGAGGTACTGCAATTTCTTCGGTGCAACCACCAATAATCCAAAATCCAAAGCAGACAAACTCTATTCACCCCACTTACCATTTGTCCATTATGACGAGCAATGGATAAGGTTATACCGCCATGCAGGTTTCTGCGGCCCGAAATCGAACGTATATCTGATAAAGGAACAGTATCTTAGCAAGGCAATCTCTATTGCAGATTCCCAGGGGATAGATTACGAGCCTTCTGGGATAGCTGGTCTTGCCCTCATGCTCCAGATGAGAGATAAGCTTCCAAAGAATAAGAAAATGCTCATTGCGAACACCGGAAAGACAAAATACCCAAAATAACTACTTTTTATGCGGTTTCCAACAGCAATGTTTTAATACCTCCAAAACAGTATCCGTTAAGGTGATGGAATGGATGGAAGCAAGAAGGGTGCAGTTGGGATAGGCACACTAATCATATTCATAGCCATGGTTCTGGTGGCAGCCATTGCAGCCGCAGTATTGATAAACGTATCAAACATATTGCAGCAGAGGGCCATGACGACTGGAAAACAGGCCATAGCTCAAGTTTCAGGGAATCTCATTATCACAGGTGTTACGGCAACCACAGATGCGGGTCTGACGAACGTGGTTAATATGACAGTCTTTTTAACAGCAGCTGCAGGAGCGGGAAGGATAGATCTGAGTCAACTGGTAGTTAGGATTGGGAACAACGTAAATCAATCAACAATGACGTATAGCAACATAACTACTCAAGCCGGAGTGTATTTCAACATCAGCGAGATAAGGGACCCAACAAACCTGTTTACCCCTTCAAGTCCAGTTATAGACGGTTCGTCTCTTGTTCAGGTAAACGTTATTCCGGCATCCACAATCTATTTCCCTACAAGGACCCAATACCATTTGGAATTCATACCCGAGACCGGGGCCCCGACACACATAGATGGCGTGATGCCTTCAAGCTACTCAACCCAGCTCCAGAACATCTATCCTTAGTGCGGGGGTCTTAGGGGGCAGCCAGCCCCCTACAGCCTAACCTGCCTGCTTTAGCGCGACAAATTTTTAAACAGAGTTAACTAATCTTCTCACATGAACCAAAAAATCACACTATTCCTTCTGGTCTGTTCTTTGTTTTTTCTCGGCTGCACTGAAAAAATAGAATCAGAGGAGCAGCTCTGTTCATACCTTGAGTTCTCTCCTGTCTGCGGGGTTAACGGTAAGACATACATAAACGAGAAAGCAGCAGAGTGCGCAGGAGTGACTGTTGCGCATGATGGCGAGTGCAGCGAGAGTTCAATACTTGATGATTCTTGTGAAAATGTAGACTGCCCACCAGGTCACCTATGCCAGGAGGGAGCATGCATAGAGATAACCTGCACAGAGACAGACGGAGGATACGACCTTCCCAACAAAGGAACAACCAGCGGAATACACGGAACAAAGGGAACTTACGAAACCAACGAGGACTACTGCATCAACGACACCAGAATATTCGAATACACCTGCATGTCAGAACAGCTTGACCCAACCGGATCTAAATTCACCTGGACAGGATACGACTGCCCACCAGGTCACCTATGCCAGGAGGGAGCATGCGTACAGGCTCCTGCAGCATCTGCTTGCAAACAAGCAGGCGAATCTTGCAGTTGGGATAGATACTCAAGAGACCATGATTGTTGTGAGGACCTAACATGTTCCAATGACATATGTGTAACTTCAAGGGATTAATGGGCAATAGTTCTCAATAATAAAACTTGTTGGTTGGCGGTGTTTGTCTTTGGGCAGCTGCATCGCCAAGTAAAAGTGCCCGTTTGGCACTGGGCCAATAGCCTAATGCCAAGGGCAGGCAATGGGCGAATAGCCAAGTGCCCAGATTTAGGCTTCGACGGTGTGGAGTTTAGCGAGATTGTCCAAGGAAAACAAGATTATTGTCCTTCTTGAAAAATTCTAACGAGGGGAAGAACACTATCTTGTGTTCCATGGACCAAAGATAATAACTGTAAGTTCTTATCGAATCTTTGAACTTTTTCCGTATCAGATCTACTACCTCTCGAAACATTTGGTGACTTTCAACTTCCATCTCTATCTCAAAATCCGTCCTTCCACCAATGCTCTCATACGCGTATACAATATTTGGATGTTGGTTGCAAAATGCCTGCAGTTTCTCTTTTGCTTTGTAATCCTCAAGCTGAAACTCCACTTTATACCAGTAGTAACCAATTTTCGCAAGATTTATTTTAGGGCGAAAGCCAAGTATGACTCCTTTTTTCTTCAGGTTTTTCAGTCTGTATTTTGTCGCAGTAGGTGACAGCCCAATCTTCTCGGCAAGCACTATAAGATGAATCCTGGCATTGGCTGATAGAACTGCCAATAACTTCAGATCATACTCATCGTACTCTACGACCGAACTGTTGCCAGGTATTAAGTCAT
>JBDRKD010000006.1:0-6876 GCA_043814255.1 Microcaldota archaeon | reverse complement strand
CCATTAACTCTCTTCTCGTTTATCTTTCTCCCGAAGCATGTGTGTGGGACAAGGGCGCCGCTGAATGTCTTTGGTATGTGGAGCAGTTCGTGCAGTACAACCTTTTCCTTCTCGATCTGATTTAGTCCATCGAAGTACTCTGAAAGCACTTCTATGATGTAGTACGCCTTTATTTCCAGAGCTTCCTGCCAGATGCGCGGCATGCTCCATATTCTGGCGTATGCCCTAGCTTTCGAGCCCTTGCTGCGCATATAGATGAGCCTATAGGAATTGATGTGGGGAAAATCGACATAGGGGAGGAGTGTGTCCTCTGCTATCTGTTGTACGTCCGGAGCGAGTTCGAATTTTACCATATGTGTGCCTCTGATGTGTCGGTTAAGAATCTTCGGCATAACCTATAAATAATTTCTAAAACATAGTTAATTGGTGATATTAATGGCTGAAGAGGATAATGCTAATGTTATTAGTGAGGAGGATGAGATTGTAACGCAACAGGAGGCCGCTCTCGAAGAGGGGGTTAACGCAGAACTCGAGGAGAAACTGCCCTTCCCGACTGCTAGGGTCGTCAGGCTTATCAAGAAAAATCTGAAGAAAGAGCATCAGGTGCGGAGCGAAGTGAAGATTGCGGCAAACGTGCTTCTGGGGGAGATCATAGAGGATATCGCAAAACAGATGGATGAGGAAGAGTACTTTACGCTTTCAATTGACCATTTCAACAAAGCATCTAAGAAATACAGGGAAGTCGACCTCCAGTTGAAGAGGATGGAGAACATCAAGAAGATGCTTGAGAAACAAAGGGCGGAACTCGAAGAGAAAATTATGCAGATAGAGAAGGCGGAAGAATGGAGATAGGTTTATGGTAACGCTGGTGCGGTTGTGCATCAACTATCATGAATGAACCATGACTGGCCAGAACAGGAGGGACCCTTCCTGTTGTGCTGTGGGGGTGATCTATCTTCTGGAAAAACCCAAGGCTGTTGGCTAGAGTCGTTTTCCTGTTTCTGATGTGGTTATGGATATCTATCGCACAACTAACTCCCAGTATGGGGTATTTGGAGATTTATCCTGAATTCAGACCTTGGGGAACGTGCTCTCCGCTTCTTGATGTGTATAAACCATGTATCACTGAAAGTCATAACGGCGTATTATTCCTGGAGAACTCAGAACGGTGCGAGTTCGACAGCCATTCCGGAAACTATCTGGTTGGAAACCAATATTTTTCATTTGTATTGGACGCCCTTAGGGAAGGAACAATGTATTTTCAGATGCTTGAGTGTTACTATGGCCCAGAGTCGATAGGCCTTGTTGTAAATGACAAATGCATTATTGAGATAATGAATGAAGGATACCAAAACCAACACGTTGCCCCCCGCGTACGGAGTGTCAGTTTGGATGAATCATGTCTTGAGCTTGGGGAGAATAGGGTCTGGATTGATGGAACTGTCACCATGAGTGTTGGTGGGGGCCAATGCCCGGAACTAGCTTGCCTAGATGCCAGACTATATGCAGATATTGTATTTCCGGAAACTAGGCTAACAAAACAGGTAATTGGGAGCGTTGATAGCATGACCAATACAACGCATTATACATTCCAAGTAACTGTTGGGGATGAGGCAAGTGGGTCATTAACGCTTCCAAGCGGGTCTTTTGATGTGGGGTGTGATAATGGGTGTGAAATACAAAACTATGATGTGTTTGTGGGTTCTGGGACCACTACTTTAGAATATCAAATCGAGAACCTTGAGGTACGAATACTCTTTGAGAATGAATATTCTGCATATTTTGAGAATGAGAGTTTGACAGCGATTGTCATGGTATATTACAATGATATCCCAAACTCCGCTGACGTGTACTTTGAAGATGGGGGTCTTGCGTGTCACGCGGTGTCAGGAATCTGTGAGGTTGGGTTTCCAGTAGGGGGGGTTGGGGAACACAACATTACGTTAACTGCTGTTCATGGCCCGAATGGACGGCGGGGTAGGGCGGATGCAACATATGTAGTCGAGCATAGGGCGGAAGTAGAGATTAGGGAGTTTGTTGATGGAACTGGCGTTGTTGTTGAATACAAGATTCAAAACATTGTGCATTGCGCATTCGATGGTGTTTTTGAATACTCGCTTCCAGAGGATTATGAGGGAAACTTGGTGTTTCTGCCAGAACCTGAAAACGTATCCAAAGATGATGGAATTGTTTCATTTGGGGTTTATTGCCCACCATATACTAATTGCAGTTATGAACTGCGGTTTTCTGTTTTTGGTGCTGTTTTACTCCTAGGGAAACCCGTGTTCCCAGACACCATCGCCGTTGGAGAAACGGCCATTGGAACATGCGCCTCCACTATCTCAAACACGAATCAATTGAGGGAGATTGAAACAACGGTGGAATTAGACGACTGTATTGGCTCTTGCTCATGGGAATTCATATTGCCTCCAGGCGCGAGCGAGGAGTTCGAGTTTCTGGTGGAGAGGACTGGGGCGGAGGAATGTGGGTTTGATGTTGGGGATGGGTGGATTGATGTATGCATATCGCTTCCACAAGGATTTCCAGAGGGCGTTGCTCTAGAGTACCTTATTCCAGGGGATGCCTTTCTGAGGTTTGAAAGGATTGTCGATGCAAACCTCGATGGACGGGTTATGGAAACAACTGCTCGTTCGGAGGGGCTATTCATATCGCTAGGGATATTGCATGGAGGAGAGCATATCCTATCAATCAACTATATGGAGGTTGATTATGTCATAGAGCCGCCTGAGATATCTACCAGTGTACCGGAGACAGAAGAACCTGTTGAGAAGAACGATGTGGTTGGATTGCCTGTTGCTGGGGGATCAGAAATCGACAGTCTGGTTAATGATGTCGAGATCGTTACTGTTGATGCATGCGGGTTTGGACATATTGTCCAAGTGATAGTACTGACTGGTGATAGCCCAGGCGTCGGCATTATTAAATTCATTTCACCGAGTGGAAAGGTATTCACAATGGATGTAGTGGATGGGAGGGCGAATCACAAGATGGATGAATCCGGTGTGTGGAATGTATGTTTTGGAGGTGAACAAACGTCCATTCTTGTTGGTGCTAAAACGATTAATCGTGATGAAAAGGAGATGGCTATACCGAACTCTGTTGTTGGCGGAGTATATGCTGGAGGGAGTAATGGGACACCGGAGATATACCTGGGGGTTGTACTCTTACTGTTGTTTCCGGTAATGCTTGTCCCGATTTTTGGGTATCTTGCATTCGTGGTGATGAGGGAGGAACATATTAGCCTGAGAAAGGTATATGATGGAAGGACTGTTTTATTGGAAATCGAAAACCACGGGAGGGGAGTCACAGATGTACGAATCTCAGATATGCTTCCCAAGGATGCGGATGTTCGTGAAACGGGTGGTGGGAGTATCAAGAGCACCACCATAGCGACGGTCATACGCTGGAGGAGGCCATCGCTTGAAAGGAATGAACTATGGCGCGTGCGTTACGGGGTTGGTGGGGGCTCCGGAGGGCGTGCGATGTTCAGTGTTGTTGATGAATCAGGAAACACTCTGTACGGAAAAAGCAGTGGGACCAAGCTTGTTTTAAAGCATAATTGACATATTTGGCTTATGCAGCGCGCAGTCTTGGTTATCCTGCTCCTGGTTCCACTTGTCGTTGGAGAAATACATTGTTCGGATATTGGAACCAATGGAACCATCTATTCTGATACGGTATTGGACGAAGACATATACTCAGAAGGGAATTGCCTCAAAATCGTGGCGGACAACATAACGCTGGATTGTGGGAACCATAGGTTGGTTGGTGGTGGTGGCGGTATAGGGATTCATGTTTTTGGGGGGAACAGTGTCGCAATCAAAAATTGCGTTGTGTATGGGTTTGATTATGGCATCTACAGCTCGTATGCCAGCTTATCTAGCATCACCGAAAACGAAGTGAGGGGGTGTCGTATTGGTTTCTACCTATCTTCATCCTCAGAGATTTTCCTCTCAAAAAACATTGCGCGGATGAATGGCAAGGGAATGTATGCATATGCAATTACTGGGAGTAAGATTGTTGATAATAGATTCTCTGAAAACAGTGGGTATGGGGTGGAGATTAAATCTTCATTCTCAAATATGGTGAAACACAATGACCTCACATACAATAGAATTGGGTTGGGCATATACTCCTCTGGGAATATTGATGTGATTGGGAACAGCTTGGGTGGGTGCCATGTCGGAATTGAAACCGACTCTGTTGGGGGCATCCACTCTGAAGGAAACTCTGGCGATATTGTATCTGGCTCTCTTTTTGAGTCAATGCTGAGAAGTATGAGGGAAACGTTGGCTTTTGTCTTGGTTGTTGGGGTTGTCTTTGCGTTGTTTGTTTTCCTAAAGTTGAAAAGGAAACGGGATATTTCCCCTTAGGGATTAGGCAGAGTATTCTGCAAATGTTTCCAGTATCTCTTCTTTTGATAGGGTTATGACACGGCGATCTCGTAAAGACATTGATGCTGTTTTCTTCCTTGCAAGTTTTTCATCTATCCCAAGCATTCCCCTGGAGTCGGTGATTGCGTTTCTGAGCTTTTTGTTCCTGTGTTGAAATATCGCATTGATGAATAACGAGAGTGCTTTTGATACTGTCCCTGTTTTAGAAATACGAACTATCGATGATTCGACCTTCGGTTCTGGGTAAAATGCTCCAGATGGAACACGCTCTAGAAGCTCGGTGTCAAACAGAAACTGACACATCACGGAAAAACGTGAGTACCCCCTTGACGCTGGCCTTGCAACCATCCTTTCAGCAAGTTCGCTTTGAAGACAGACTATTGCAAACCCAAAATCCATGTCGGCTATTTTGAAAAGTATCTTCGATGCTATATAATATGGAAGATTTGAGATTATTACGTCAAATTGCCCTCCATTGAATTCAAGAATGTCTCCGTGAACTATTTCCACATTGTTGAATTGTTTTAGCCTGTCTTTTAGGGAGTAAATAAATCTTGCATCCAACTCTACAGCTGTGAGGTGGGATGCCTTTTCTGCAAGTCCGTGGGTGATTGCACCAAGTCCTGGACCTATCTCTAAGATTCTTTTTCCGTCTGGCTTGCAATAAGCTATCTCTCTCTCGATGACTCTAAGGTCTATGAGAAAATTCTGTCCAAGCCTCTTTTTTGGACCGATGCCTTTTATGAGGTGACGCGCCCTAACCAGCGCCTGTTGCCCAGAATCTAGCTTGTTTGGATTTGTGTGTATCTGTGCAGGGTGGGCCTTGCTCATTTGGGATTCTCCCTCTGCGGCGGCCTGGTTAGGATATAGTATTTAGACTCTCCCTTGAGTTCCTGTTCGATTCTTTCAACGATAATATTGACTGGTTTTGGTAGGAGAGCAACCCTCTTACTGATGTCTGAAAAACTCTCGAATGGTTTCTTCTCCCTCTCGGACATAATACTCCGCATATGTTTCTTGCCTATGCCGGGAAACAGCTCAAGTTGATGGAGACGTATCGTAATTGGACCGCATTTATTAAAGAAGTTTATGAATTCTGGTTCCCGAGACGTTATGATGCTGGTTATTGTGAGCTTGAGTGAACTTCTAGCGGATGACGTCAAGTCTGAGAATGATATCCTACTCCGTATGTGATCTATCTTCTCCCTCTCGTTCTTGCCTATGTAGATTTGTTCACCTTGTGAGAGGGAGATATCTGGTTTTGGGACAACATCAAGTAGTGTAAAATACGTGACTCCTATTATTTGGGCTAGGGGTTCCCTCCGGGTATCCGTACTTTTTCCGTAAGGAAGGAAATCTAACACTGCCCCATACTCTTCCATTGTGCCCATATCTCATCGCCCTATTCTTTTGCATATTTCTCAACGAGTTTGAGGATTTCTTCCATTTCTGCTGTGTTGAATGTGTGCCGCTCTTTGGCAATAAGCACCTTCAGTTGAGATTCGCCCCTTGGAAGAATATCCACAATCTTAATCACTATCTCCGGGGTTAGTTTCTCGATCTTGGAGAGCTCTTCGATCATTTTTAGTGCATCCTCCTCTTCAAGAAGCTTTCGGGCCTTTAAGTAGTCATAGGTTGTTTGCTGTTCAAAGCCCAAATCGCCGGCTTTTTTCCTCTCTTCCATTATCTTTAATGCTCCTGCAAGCGTAGTTGGTCTCTGGTCCTTTACTTCCTTTCCAATCATCTTCTCACCTCAAATGTACAGGAGGAACTATGAGCGTCTTCTCGGCCTTTCCTACCTTAAGTTTTAGTACATATGCGTTGCCCCGTTTCGATACCACTACGCCAGTCATACCCCTAAACCGTGGATGGGGCATTCCATCATATCTTGGTTTCGGGTGTATCGAGACATTCTCGCCTTTTTTGAATTCCTTTATCATTGAACTTATCCCTACGTGTTCCTTTGAGCGCTTCTTGAGAAGCCTAGTTCGTTTTGACATTTTTCCAAGTGATCTTGTTGACATTGTACTTCCCTCCCTTCCGTCGATATTATATCTTGGGGTTTATGTACGTATTTAAATACCTAAGTTTATAAATAATCCTTATCTGAGGGTGGTACTGGGGGGTGGTACTGTGGCTAGGAGAAAAGGTACTAGGAAGAAGGTTCCAAAAATCAATCTCGGTTTTAAGGTAGAGAATATTGTAGCTTCTGCGAATCTAGGTATTGAACTCGACTTGTATTCCGTTGCGCGGCATGTGACAAATGTGGAATACGAACCAGAACAGTTCCCGGGGGCAATATTGAAGCTCAACGACCCACGTGCTTCGCTCCTTCTTTTCAAGAACGGAAAGATCATATGTACTGGTTCAAAAAACAAGAAAGAAGTTGCGTTTGCAATAGAGAGAGCAGTAAAACTGATTATCGACCACGCCATACCAAAGAGTAAGTAGGTCTTGTGTG
>JBDRKD010000005.1:0-9709 GCA_043814255.1 Microcaldota archaeon | reverse complement strand
TCCCACTCATTCCGCCATAGGTATAAAGTCCCTCGTTTTTGATTATCGAAGGTCTGCAGGTGAGGAAGAGACTTTCGTGCTTTTCAGAAAAAAGTATGGCGCCCCCCATGTTAGCCCGTGCATCCTTCTTGGCGCTGAACGTTGCGCCGTCTGCAAGCGAGAACATCTCCAGAACTATCTCCTTTATGGTCTTTTCACCAAATCCTTTCTCGCGTGTTTTGATAAAGAAAGCATTCTCCGCGAACCTGCAAGCATCGAAGAAGAAGAGAATGTTCTTTTCCTTGCAAAAACCAGAAAGCTCGCGGATATTCTGCATGCTCGCAGGCTGCCCTCCGCCAGTATTATTTGTCAAGGTTAGCAATACGAGCTTGATTTTACCTGTTTCTTCCGCAAGCTTCTTCAGTCTGTCTAAACTAAGATTCCCTTTAAAAGGCCTTTCCGTATCAATGCCTGCATCGAAGTCCTCGCAATAAAGGTTTTTACAGCGAGCGAACTGTGTTGCCCAACCATATGTGGTATCAAAGAAAGCGTTGGAAGCAATGATTGCGTCCTTGTCCAGGATCCCGACTGCCTTCAAACATTCAAAAAGGGAACGTTCAGCAGCCCTTCCTTGATGAGCTGGTAAGACGAATTTCATCCCAGTTATGCTCTGGAGCGTTTGCTCGAATTTTGCGTAGCTCGAAGCCCCGGCATAAGATTCATCCCCAAGCATTAAAGTGCTCCACTGGGTCTGGCTCATGGCACCAGTACCTGAATCAGTAAGAAGGTCTACTGTGATATCCTTTGATGCAAGGCCAAATAAGTTATAGTTAGCCTTCCTCAGCAGTTCAAGCCTCCCACTGGTGTCGAGCTCGCACGCGTTGATTGGCTCGGTCATCTTTATCTTGAACGGGGGAACAGAATTAAACTCAGAACAATCTATTTTCAAGAAACCACACTAAACAATAATGTGATTATTTTTATAACTCTTTGTTTTAGGGGATAAGACTGACCCTCTGAGCCGAAAATAAATGAATAAAAACAAGAGCGCCTATTAAATAATACTTATTCTCTGAACTTAAGGTGAGCAATTATGACGGTAGTTGAAGTATCAGGTCCAGAAAAATTGAGAGAAATGGTCGCAAGTGGAAAGCCTCTGCTAGTCGTGTTTTCTGCTGATTGGTGTGGTGATTGCAAGACACTGGCTCCGCATTTTGAAAAACATGCGGAAGCATTGGAAAAGGCTGGCGTAACTGTTGCAAGAATCAGCCTTTCAAAAGAAAGGGAAACCGTTGGGGACAGGAAGCAGGCAGTCTATCCCTCACCCGAGCATTCCGCGTTGAGGGAGGAGTTTGCTAAGCACGGGTTCCCGACAGTAGTGTTTTTCAAGGACGGACGGGCGTTTTCCTCGACATTGGAGGACACGGAAGCAAGCCTCAAGAAATTGGTCGATTACGTCGTTTCCCGAGTTAAAAGCGAGGCCACCTGTACGGGCGGCTGCGCAGTTGACAGAAATATGGGCGACGTCCGCAGGTATTGGAAGCCCCGTGGAACTGGGGAATTCGGGGACCGCAGAGTCCACCACAATTCGCGTTTCAGGGGACGCCAGACGCAGCCCATCTGATAGAGTCTGAGGCTTAACTATTTAAATATTTATATATATCAATATGTTCTTATGAAAAAAGAGCTGGTATTGCTGAAAGCGCTATCCGACGAAACTAGGTTCAACATAGTCGAATTTCTTTTGGGCGGGGAGAAGTGCGTTTGCGAAATCTTTCCAAAAGTAAAGAGAACACAATCAACTGTTTCCATACAACTGGGAAAACTCGAAAGCTGGGGCATTCTGAAGTCGAGAAGGGACGGAAAGAAGATTTTCTACAGGATAAAGAATTACGGCGTTTGCGATATATTCAAGGCTCTTGGCCATGGCAAGGGGAGCATGCTGAAAAAGAGCTCTTGCATGGAAAAAAGGCCCGTTTGCTAGGTGGTGGAATGAAAATCGAGATATTGGGAACCGGTTGCCCGAGTTGTAAGCAACTGGAAGAGAACGCCCGGAAGGCGGCTCAGGAGCTTGGACAGGAGGCGGAGATAGTCAAGGTAACGGAGATAGACAGGATTATCTCCTACGGGGTGATGACGACCCCTGCCCTGGTCGTTGATGGCGAGGTAAAGGGCAGCGGAATCGCCAGCGTGGAAGAGATAAAGAAGTGGTTGGAGTGAAGGAAAGGAACATCTTCATTCTGCTCGTGGGTCTTTTCCTGGCCTTCTATTTCATGCCCAGTGGAAGCGGTATGTTCGATAACGCAGTTCTGGGAGGGTTTGCGCTTCTCCATGACTATGCCCAACGGCACGTTCTGACGTGCCTTGTTCCCGCGTTCTTCATCGCAGGGGCCATAAACGTTTTCATAAAGAAGGACGCAGTCCTGAAATACCTGGGCCAGAACAGCAAGAGGTATCTTTCCTATTCGATTGCCTCTGTTTCGGGCATAATACTTGCCGTCTGCTCATGCACAATTCTTCCGCTTTTCGCCGGGATAAGGAAACGCGGGGCAGGGCTAGGGCCGGCTACCACCTTCCTTTTCTCGGGTCCGGCAATAAACATCGCAGCGATATTCCTGACCATGAGTGTCCTGGGATACCCAATTGGGCTTGCCAGAATCATCTCTGCAGTAATAATCTCAATTCTTGTCGGGGTCTCAATGGAACTGCTCTTCAGAGAAAAAACAGAAAGCGGGGGGATGCTACTGCAGGAAAGCAAGGGGCTGGACATATCCAAAAACTTCCTTTTCCTGTTCTTCGGTTCGATGGTCGGAGTGCTCGTGGTGAACGGCCTCCAGATGGAACAGGGCATGAAATACCTTGGAATGTTTGCTCTGGCACTGGTTGCAGGTCTGGTTGCATATCTGAAATTCCCAGGGGAAACAACCAGGGAATGGCTCGGGGAAACCTGGAATTTCACGAAAACCCTGACCCCATACCTGTTCATCGGGGTGTTCGTGGCTGGGTTTGTGATGCCCTACCTGCCCCAATCAACAATAGAAAACGTTGTCGGGCAGAACACAATCCAAGCAAACCTCGTTGCCTCGATATTCGGGGCGTTCATGTACTTCTCAACGCTCACGGAAATTCCGATATTGCAGGCGCTGATTGCCAAGGGGATGGCGAACGGCCCTGCGCTCGCTCTGCTTCTGGCCGGGCCAAGCCTTAGCCTGCCTAATCTGCTTGTGATAAGGAGGGTGATGGGAAACAATAAAACTGCGGCTTATGTCGGGCTTGTCATCATTTATTCCACAACTGCTGGGCTAATTGCCGGAAATTTCATTGGGTGATTCTATGGGTAAAAAGATTCTTTTGTTTCTGTTGTTCGTGCCGTTGCTTTTCGGCTGCCTATCCGAAAACGCTTCGGAGAATTATGCATGTTCGTATGGTGAATGCAATGTGGATGGGGGCATTACAAATGCCACAACAAACCGAAGTGGTGCAGTGACTCAAAACGAAACAGCAGGAGACAACATAACTGTCGAAGTCTACCATTTCCATGGAACCAATCAGTGCTATTCCTGCATAAGAGTTGGTGAGCTTGCCGAGAAGACAGTAAACACATATTTCAAGGATGAGGTAAAATCCGAAAAGGTTATCTTTGGGCACATCAACTGGGAATTACCTGAGAACAAGGATTTGGTTAAGAAGTACGGCGCAACCGGTTCTTCTATCTGGATCGGCACTTATAAAAACGGCGAATTCCACAAGGAGCAGAACATGAATGTGTGGTACAAGATAAACAATGAGGACGATTATCTCAAGTACCTTAAAGAAGTCATGGAAAAGAGGCTATCTGGCGAGTTGAATTGATGGATTTCATGGCGTTTATGGAGCAAATGAGTACAAGTGACATTGCCCTAGTGGCTGCCTTTTTCATAGGTCTGATGACTGCGATAAGCCCCTGTCCGATGGCAACTAACATCACGGCAATAGCCTATGTCTCAAGGAAGATAGAGGACAGCAGGCATACTCTTATTGTCGGTGTTCTTTATACTGCTGGGAGAACGTTCACCTATACTGCCCTCGCGAGTTTAATCGTATACGTTGGGCTGAACACCCAAGAGATTGCTATTTTTCTCCAAAACCACGGGGAGAGCATTTTGGGTCCTTTTCTGCTGCTAATCGGGATTGTGATGCTTGAACTTTTTAAGTTCGGCTCTCTTACGGGAAAAATCAACCTCTTGCCAGTTAAGGAAAAGTTGGCTGAGAAGGGTTATCCCGGGGCTTTTCTTTTGGGTGTGGTTCTCGCTCTGGCCTTTTGTCCGTTCAGCGGAGTGTTATATTTCGGAATGCTCATCCCGCTCGCCCTGAAGACTGGAGACGCAATTCTGGTTCCATCTGTATTCGGGTTGGCTACCGGACTCCCGGTGATTCTTTCGTCCATACTGCTTGTTAAAAGCGTTTCAACGCTTGGCAGGACCATGAACAGGGTTCAGGCTTTCGAGAAGGGCATGAGAAAGGTCGTGGGGGTTGTTTTCATCTTGGTTGGGCTTTATTACTCCTATCTGCAATTACTGTGATTGCCGTTTTGTGGGTGATATAATGCCACGAAACGATTTGGGACTCCGTCACGATAAACGTTTTCCAGGCTGCCAATTATCCGCCACTTCTTGCTGCGCAATTTGGCAGTTTTGGCCGGGTGAATGACGAAGAAGAGCCAGGGTTTTGATGCGTGAGATTCTAGTAAGAAACAATGTGCGGGGGGTGGGATTTTCACTAAGGTTTCTTTTCGTACCCTACCTTTTCTTTCCAAAGAAAAGGCGGTTTTGAACCCACGAACTCGCTAGGAGACCAGCTCCTGAAGCTGGCGCCTTTGACCGGACTTGGCGACCCCCGCAGGTGCTTGAGAATTAGTTGTTTATAGATTAATAAGCGTTTTGCCGTCAGTCGCCATGTGTTTAGGCCCACTCTTGGAATACCTCATAACATAACGCGATTTGGTTTTATTATTGGCTCCGGATTCTCCTCTCTCCAATGCGCATATTTCTGAATTGCCTTTAAGACATAGGCCACGTCGGAATGACTTGTCGATGTTGGTATTCCTGCTTCTTCAAGCTTCCTCCTTCTTGTTTTTGCGTAATCTGAATCATTTAGTACAACAACTATGGGTTTATCTCCATTATGCTTAATGATGTTGTCTACAACTGAGTCGGTCATTGTCGGGGGTTGGAAGTACGGCGCAACTACAAGTGTACCGATGTTTGGATCTCCTTTGAAAGCCCCAAGAACTTCATCAAGTGTAGCTGGGTTTGTGTCTGCAGCAAGGTCTATGGCAGCATTGCTCACAGTTACGTTTGATGAGACCACCTTTCCTATCTTTTCTGAGGTTTCGGGTTCCAATACTGCGACTTTAACTCCCTTCTCTGCAAATTCATCATATGCCTGGGAAAGCTGACCACCTGCATTTGTTACAAATGCAACATCCTCCACTTTAGGCAAAGGCTGGTTCTCCAGTATCTTGCATGCTAAAAAGAACTGCTGGATGTTTTCGACTACGATAATTCCATTCTTTTCCGCTTGTTCCATGAATGCGTTGTGATCTCCTGCAAGTGAGCCAGTATGTGATGCGGTCTTCTCACTCCCAGATCTTCCAAGTTTAAGCATCACTATCGGCTTCGTTCTGGAAACCATCTTTGCTGTTCGCATGAATTCCTTTCCGTCTGGTATGCCCTCAGAAACAATCCCTATTACGGTGGTTGATGAATCGAAATCAAAGTATCCCAGAGCCTGCGTGTTGGTGATGCCAGACATGTTTCCAACAGATAGGAACGTGTTTATTCTACCGCCTATCTCCGCTTCATCTTCCATTCTGATAGAGACCAACGAACCGCTTTGGCTCATGATTGATGTCTTCCCGCCTTTTGCCATTCTTGTGTTCTTCTCGCGAGCAAGAAACATCGCATCTATACCTGCATCTGGTTTAAACACGCCAATTCCATTCGGACCAACAACAACCATCTTGTATCTCCTTATGATGTCGAGAAGCCTGTCTTCAAGCTCCTGGTTTCCGACTTCTTTGAAACCCGAGTTCTCCATGACAACGAACCTTGTTCCTTTCTTGCCAAGCTCCTCCAGAACATCCAGGGAATCCTCTGCTCTAACGAGCACAACTGCCATATCAGGGGTTTCAGGAAGTTCACTTACACTCTTATATGCACTCTTCCCAAGTACCGTTGAGCCCTTTGGATTGACAAAGAAAAGATCTCCCGGGAAATCAGAGAGATTCTCAGAGAGAGTTCTGTTTGGTGTATCGATCAGCTCCATGTCTCTTCCAACACGCATTTCCACTGGTTGCTTGTCTATGATAACTGTGGCGATTGTCTGAGCAGGAGTTACCTCTGTTCCGTGGAACGGAACAACATCTCTTTGTTCGGGGATGTGTTCCACTTTAACAACTGGAACTATACGATTGTCTTTTGTCATCCCAAATCGTTTTTCACTTGCACCGACAAAAACAATAGATTTGGGATTAAGGCCTTGAACCATGACACTTATCGCCTCGGGTTCACGCATTACTGGTTCGGGAGCCTTAGGCAATTTATCGTTTTGAACTATTCTGAAATCAAGTACTGCGCCCAGATTAGGTGCAGCCACATTATCCTTAAAGAGCCTAACTGGATTCAAATCGACCTCAAAACCGGGGTTGTCCCTCACCAATCTTGCTAGTTTGATTCCTATCTCCGCAACTGACTCTATTGAGGATTCAGCAAGTCCCTGTTCTCCTTTCAATAGGGGCGCCATCTTTAGTTTTTCTATCTTTTCGATTATATCGGAAGTACCTTGAGGATCCACGCATATCTGGGCGTCCCTTATCTCCTCTGTTTTTGTTCCTCCTGCACCAACAACGATTGCAACTCCATATTCGGTCATCCTGGCACCAACCATAACCTCGATTCCTTCCGTTGCCTTTGGAGCCACAATTATGCCTTCCGCACCTTCGTTTGCTGCACTCATTTTCTCGAATACATCGGCAACTTTGTCTGCAGGAACGTTGAACTCGATGAGGCCGGATTTCATTTTCCCTTTCTTTTGAGTTGCGACCTTAAGTACGTACAACCCACCCCCATATTCTTGAGCTATGTCTCGTGCTTCTTCTTTGGAAGTTGCAATTCTCCCAAATGGCCTTATACCATACTGTTGAAGAACGTTTAGTGATTCCTTCATGCTCAAGCCAGTTCCCATTGTCCTCTCGGACATCGTGGTTTTTTCTGAAAGTGAACCTCCAGAATCGGAATGATGTTTTCTAAAAATCTGTCTGCCTGACCCAAAATGTGAATGCATTGAATCCCCCATAAGAATAAGTAAGGGTGTATGGCAAAAAAAGTATTTAAAGTTATAATATGGGGCCGCCGAGATTTGTTTGAACGTTTCAGGAGGTTTTGATTTAACTTTTTCCAAAAAAGTTCATTGAACTCAGGTCTCCGACTCCCGTTCGGCACCTAGTTGGCTGTTAGCCCAACAAGGTTAAGCCGGAAGGATAACCAGGCTACCCTACGGCCCCACGAGAATAAGTTTATAACAACAAAGCTTTTAATTTACAGCGGTGGGTCAGTGGATACATATTCGAAAGCAAAACAAATGATTATCGATTCGATTCTCGAGGCATGTGGAAAGGCAGGTTTCGCAGTCACTCGCGAGGAGGTACAGGCAACTACAAATGAGGCTCACGATGGATTTGGGGATGTTGCGTGCACTATTGCATTCCCTATTGCAAAAAAGGAAAAAAAGAATCCAAACGGGATTGCTGAGAGCATCCGGAAAGAAATCAAGGAGGATGCGCTTGTTTCTGAAATAAAGGTAGTCGGCCCTTACATCAATTTCATGCTTGGAACGGAGTTCTTCTCAAATGCGTTGGGCGAGATTGAGGCACAGAAGGACCTGTACGGGAGGGGCGAAAAGAAAGATCTCAAGATCATGGTGGAATTCCCAGCAGTAAACCCAAACAAGCCATGGCACGTTGGGCATATGAGGAACGCCTTGTTGGGGGATACGATTTCCAGGGTGCTTGACTTTTCCGGTTTCAGTGTGCAGAGGATTGATTACATTGATGATTTGGGCATGCAGGTTGCAAGGAGCCTCTGGTCATACATGGATGTGGATAGCGAGATAGAGGGAAAGACAGACCAATGGCTAGGTGTCCAGTATATCGAGGCAGCTAAGAGGATAGAAGAGAGAAACGCGGAGAACGAAGTTAGGGAAATAGTGAAGAAACTCGAGGATGGCGGGAACGCCATAGCGAAGAAAGGCAGGGAACTTTGCTCAAAATGCGTTAAAGCACAATACAAGACTGCATACGAACTTGGGATATATCATGATGCGCTCATATGGGAAAGCGATATAGTAAAGTCAAAGCTTATGGAAAACGCCCTTTCAAATATGCTGAAAAGCGGAGCTGTTGAGAACGAGAGCGAGGGAGCTAACAGCGGTTGCGTAATTGCAAAACTCAGTGGTGAAGAGGGATTCAGGAATCTGAAGAGTCCGGATAAGGTGCTCATTCGTTCCGATGGAACGGCAACATATACCGCAAAAGACATAGCGTTCCATATGTGGAAATTCGGGATAATAAAGACCCCTTTCAAATATTCTAAATTCGACGACCAACCAAACGGGAAGTCACTTTATGCCACTTCTGGAGAAGGAGAGGAGATGGATTTTGGAGATGTGGACGTGGTGATAAACATCATTGGCGTTGAGCAGAAATATCCCCAGAAGGTGCTCAAAACGATACTGAAGGCGATGGGCCATGACAAGGAGGCTGCGGGGCATGTGCATCTATCGTACGAACATGCTTGGCTCCCGGAATGCAAGTTCTCCGGAAGGGATGGAACCTGGATAGGGCATTCTGCAGATGAAGTTATTACAGAAGCAGAGAAGCGGGCATACAATGAGATAAAGGAACGGTTCAAGGATATGGGTGAGGAAGAGAAGGCGAAGATTGCAAAAAGTGTTGGCATCGGAGCAATCCGCTTCTCGTTCATACGAACAACCCCTGAGAAGAAATTGATATTCAGGTGGGAGGACGCGCTCAGTTTCGAAGGGGATAGCGCACCTTATGTGCAATACTCGTATGCCCGGGCATCCAGGATATTGGAGAAAGCGGGTAATAGGGGAAAACCCGATTATGGGCTTCTCACGGGAACAGAGGAGGTTGTTTTGGGGAAACTCCTATCTAGATTCTCATCAATAGTAGCAAAATCAGCAAGGGAGTACAGGCCCCATTACATCGCAGAATATGCCCTTGATATCGCCACTGTGTTCAACAGGTTCTACAAATCATCGCCTGTTTTGAAAGCAGAAGGAAACCTTAGGGATGCTAGGCTTGGTTTGGTTAATACTACAAAGATAGTGCTGAGAAACGCTCTTTCTTTGCTTGGAATAGATGCGCCAGAGAGAATGTGAAACTTTATTCACAGCTTCAATTCTTTGCTAAGTTCACGACGACCTTCGCCATTTTCATCTAATCTGAGGGCTCTATTCCTTCTCATTCTATCAGCCAGAATTTTGCCCCATGTTCCAAACACCACTTTCATTAGGCAGCAGGTTTTACTGCAATGCATGAAACCTCAACATCTACTCCAAATGGCAACTTCGCTGGATTGACAATCTCCACAACAGGCAGCTTGCCTCCGAAGAATTCATTGAGCGGGTCTTTCATCAGGTCCAGACTATTGAGATCTGAGAGGAAAAG
>JBDRKD010000004.1:0-4281 GCA_043814255.1 Microcaldota archaeon | reverse complement strand
CCATCCCATACAAGTTCGGCTTCTTGTTGTTCCAAGGCAAGAAATACTCCAAATCCAAGGGAATTGGGATGGGCGTCTCAGATCTCATGCGCTTAGTGCCGCCAGACATCATAAAATACTTCCTCCTAAAACCAGATGTCCAGGAAAACAAGGACTTCGACCCAACAGGAAACAACATGCTCCGCCTCTACGATGACTACCAAGGGGCAGCTGAACTCCAAACAATGAAAATAGAAGACCTATCAAGAGCCGACAGGAAGCGAGCCATCGCATATAAATTCTCCACGAGCAAACTCAAATTCAAGGCGAAATTCATTGACGTCCTCCTCAACTATCAACTATATAAGGATTGGAATAAGGTGGCCGAACTCGTTTCAGACAAGAACGGGGTTAGCTACTTATCAATCTTCATATCTACTTGGCTCGAGATGAAATACGCACCGGAAGAATACCAATTTGAATTCAAACCAAGCCCCCCACCAAACCACAGAGAGGCAGTAATCGCGTTTGCGAATTCATTGAAGGCTGGGTTGACCCCAGAAGAAATCCACAACCAGGTTTTCATAACCGCAAAGGAGACCAACATACAACCTTCAGAGATGTTCTCTGCGCTCTATGGAACTCTAATCTCAAAGGAGCGGGGGCCGAGGCTTGGGAAGCTCGTGTTTTCGATTGGTGTTGAAAGAACAAAAAAAACAATACTCCAAACAACACAATAAGAAGCACAAAACACATTTTAATTCCAGCCCGGTTTGGCGTTCACCTAAGATTCTTAAATGATTATTACGAACTATCAACATGGATATTTTCGATGAACTGGCGTCTGAAGCACCAAAAATCGACGCTTATATGAAAAAAATCATCCCCTCGAGCGAAGTCTCTCCTGATGTCTGCGGTCCGATATGGGACTTGCTCAATCGGGGTGGCAAACGCTTCAGGCCGATGATGTGTATGCTCTCTTGCGAGGCTGTGGGGGGTAAAGCTGAAGAGGCTGTCCACATAGCAGTGATAACAGAACTTTTCCATAACTTCACATTACTCCACGACGACATAGAGGACTGTTCAGAGATGAGGCGTGGAAAGCCCTGCGTTCATAAACTTTATGGGATCTCAATAACCATAAACTCCGGGGACGGGATGCTCCTGTACACCCTGAAGGCGTTGGAGAAAGCGCCCCCAACAATCAAGGCGGTTCTCTACGAGAGCTTCCTTCAGGTTCTCGATGGCCAGGGGACCGAGCTTGCGTGGAATCGAGACAAGAAGCAGGACGTCAAAGAAACAGACTATTTCAAGATGGTCAGCAAGAAAACAGGCGCTCTAATCAGCGCAGCTTGCGAGGCAGGGGCGATGAGGGGCGGTGGCAGCAAAGAGCAAATATCCGCACTCAAGGGATTCGGGATGGCAGTTGGGGTTGCGTTTCAAATACAAGACGACGTCCTCAATCTGGTTGGTGAGGAAGAACTCTACAAAAAAGAAATTGGGGGGGACATAACTGAGGGAAAACGAACCCTAATGACGATACACGCACTCTCACAGGCTCCTCAAAAAGAGAAAAAGGAACTTGAACACATACTGAATTCAAACACGACAAACCAAACAGAAATAAAACGAGCGATTGAAATCCTCAAAACAAACAGTTCCATCAGTTACGCAGAAGAGAAGGCAAGGAGGATTGTAAAAGAGGCGAAGGGCAGGCTCGGTGTCCTGAAAAAAAACAAATCAACAGACAAGCTACTGGGGCTTGCGGATTTCCTGATAGAAAGGAACCTCTGAATAAAACACAAATCAACAACATGAACAATTTTAAAGTATGGGTTTCATTCTCATACAGGTGCTCGTATGAGGCTTGGCCGGTCCTTCACATTATCAATGTTCTTATCACTCCTGCCATGCCTCGTATACGCACAACAGGAGTCAGTCCAAGAGCTCAACATTCTTAGGCTTGTAGCCCTTGCAACAGCAATCATAGCAGCAGTAATGTCCTGGAAGTGGTATTTCTCCACAGTCTCAAAACCACCAATCCTACTTTGGTTTGGCTTCGGCATGGTTTCAGAGCTTCTTATAAAATGGCTTAATCTAACACTGAATCCCGAGGCTAACGGCTCTTCAGAGCTACTAGTGGCGGCGCTCCAAGTAGTCTCAGGCGCCCTGTTCCTTACGGGTTTGTGGACTTTCCTATGTACCCGCTGGGTAAAAGCAAAACCATCCCTAGCAAAACAGTTTCTTTTGATACTGTCGGTAGTTATACTATCCCTAATAAGTTACGGGGTTTTCAACTCCCAACCAGGGGGCCAACCACTGATAACATACGCAATATATGTTCTCACAGCGTTTTGGATGCTCCTCTACATATTCATAACATTAATGGCCCTCTACGCCTACATACGTACAGATGAAATGATGCTGGCCTGGTTTGCAGCAGGGTTTTCAATGATGGTCTTCGCGAGCTGGTACCGGTTACTCTATGTCCAGACCGACCTGACCCAGGAACGTGTAATAGTTTCGTCAGCGCTTCCCCTCATGAATTCAATCTGTTATATAATTGGAGTCTACTTATTCCAACGGGCGGGCAAGGCCTAAACTACCCGTAGTCCGACTTTCTTACTTTCTGAGTTGAGAATGTGGGCATAGTCCCTGTAATGCGAGAAAGCAGTTATCAGGATTTTGTACTCAGCAGATCGCGTCCCAATCCTCCCAAAAACATCAATCTCAATCTCCTTTTCTTCCTTAGGAGCAAGATTTCCCATCCTTATCTCCCTTGCTTGGGATAAGCAGGTCTGGTCGAATCCAAGCCCTTTCGGGACCTTCACAACAACAGAAGTCATCAACGGTTCTCCAGTTGCATTCTTTATATCCAAGAAAAGCCGCACCGAATTATTCTGATTTGCCAACAACCTATATGGGCTGAATCTATACTTTATCAGATAAGGGATTTTCTTAGTAAGGTCGCTAGAAACGTCTTTTTTCCCAAATAAATCAAGTATCCCCATAAGAGCACCCTCAGGCCGGAATCTGCAGCCTCATCAGTTTGTAATAGGAATATCCAATACACCCAAGTGCGACAACCTGCAATGCATCCACAAACATTCGTCCAGCTCCGTCATCCGGCTTCATATTCATCAATAAAAATTCAATTATATACGCAAGCGAAAGAGCGACAATCCCAGTCCCTAAGACAACATTGTGCTTCACAAAACGCTTCTTCATGTAGAACGCTATCACAGGCAGCCGGTATTTTGAGAACTTCCACTGGATGAAGAAGGCGAATAGGAAAATCACAGAAAGAAGCGCAAGAAGGACCTTGAGAACTCCAAAGACATTTTCCAGCTGCACCATCGCGTCAGTCATTGCGCGCTCACCGACCAGATATATATGTGAGGTTATTTAAATCAGTGTATGGCAGTTGGCGTTCAGGCGAAACCAACACACTTATTTAAGGAACTATCCACATCTTTCGGTCCCCAGCACTGGTGGCCAGCAAGAAGCAACTTCGAGGTGGCAGTTGGCGCAATCCTGACCCAGCAGACAAGTTGGAGGAGCGTGGAAAAGGCAGTAAAAGAACTGAGGGAAAGAAAGATACTCTCTCCCAAGTCCCTCGCGTCAGCCCCTCTCAAAGAGATCGAGTCATGTATCCGCCCAACCGGCTTCTACAAGCAAAAAGCAATAAGGCTCAAGAAGCTTGCTCGGAAGTTCCCACGAATAAACAAACTAACAAAAAGTCTCACTCTCCTCGAGCTTCGTGCCGAGCTTTTGGAATTGGATGGGGTCGGGAAAGAAACCGCCGATTCAATCCTCCTGTATGCATTCAACCTTCCAGTTCTCCCAATCGACGCCTACACCCACAGGATAACTTCACGACTTTACCGCTTCAATGGTAATTATGAGGAATTGCGCGCGTTCTACGAATGTTCACTTCCAAAAGACCAAAAAATACTCAACGAGTTCCACGCACTCCTAGTGGAACTCGCGAAAAGACATTGCTGGAAAAGAAAGCCCGATTGCGGGAACTGCCCCGTTCGAGGGCAATGCTCGTTTCTCAAGAACAACAAGCTTAAATAAAAACATATCCAATCCTATTCGTGATTTGAATGCCTGGCCTTACGGTGAAAAAGGAGCCCCCGAACAACGTCACGCGGATTATAAAGACCGTAGTTGACAATGTCCTGGAGGGCGTATCTGCCAAGGGAACAGGTAGCATCTCCCTTAGGGAGATACAGAACAAGCATTCCCCCAATGTCACGCAGGAGCATGTTGAGAGATGGGCAGGGGTTCTCGTCTCCC
>JBDRKD010000003.1:0-4305 GCA_043814255.1 Microcaldota archaeon | reverse complement strand
ATGTTGGTGTTGCGTATGCGAAACAGAGGAGTGATGTGAGGATATTGAGAATATCCTCTGTGGAAGGAGGGATTGCGTACACCCCTGCAAAGGAGAGTGTGATGAACAAGAACTACCCGATAGCACGCTCTCTCAACTTCTACACCAATGGTGAACCCACTGGCAAAACCAAGGAGTTCATCGATTTCGTGCTTGGAAGTGGGGGAATAGAGATTGCTGAAGATGTTGGATATTTTGGATGAATGATTAAAGGCGTGGTGGAATTGGCCAAAGGGAAGGACCTGGCTGGCGCTGTAATGGAGAAGGTTACACATCTGGTTGCCTACACTTCGGTGGTTATGCTCGCCCTCATCTTCGTTTTTCTTTTTATTGAGGGATACAAGATTCTGGATTTTGAGGATCCTGTTTCGATGTTCTTTGGAACCGAGTGGCAGCCAACATCTGAGAATCCTCGATACGAGATGCTGACGCTTATCCTAGGTTCTGTTGTTGTTACAGTTGGAGCCATGGTTATAGGGATTCCCTTGGCTGTTGGGTGCGCAATCTATCTTTCTGAGGTAGCGCCTGGCTGGCTTGGAGAGTTCCTTAAACCGGCAATTGAGATAATAGCAGGCATCCCATCAGTTGTCATAGGTTTCTTTGCGCTCGTTGTCATGTCACCGCTCATATCCCAGGTTTTTGGGATACCTACCGGCCTCACTGCGCTCAACGGTGCGATAATGTTGGCAGTGATGGTCATACCGACAATCGAAACCATAGCCGAGGATGCGTTGAGGAGCGTCCCGCAAAGCCATAGGGAAGCGTCTCTTGCGCTTGGTTCCACTGAATGGGACGCGATAAGGTATGTTGTGGTGCCTTCTGCAATGCCGGGCATTGTTGTTGGGATATTGCTTGGATTTGGGAGAGCGATTGGGGAAACGATGGTTGTTCTGATGGCAACAGGGAACGCGGCAGTCATTCCGACAAGCGCACTCGATCCAGTGAGAACGATGACTGGGACTATTGCGGCTGAGATGGGGGAAGTGGCAAGAGGAGGGCCGCACTTCTTCTCCCTTTTCATGATAGGTTGCATCCTTTTCGCCATAAGTTTCCTAGTTAACCTGATAGCGAACAGTGTGATAAGGAGGGAGGAAGCATGAACTCCAGAACAACGCAGAAGATTGCCTTTGTGCTTTTGGGCCTGTGCACAGCCATTGTAGTGGGGGTTCTTTTCGTATTGCTCTATGATATAGTGAGCAAGGGGATCGGGGTTGTTGATTGGGAATTCATCACGCAGAACCCAAAGAACAGGATGACTGAAGGGGGGATATTCCCGGCTATTGTAGGAACAATTGTTCTCTCATTGGGTTCGATATTGATTGCGTTCCCCATAGGTGCCCTCACTGCGATATACTTAACAGAATATGCCAGGCCAGGAAAGGCACTTGTGCTCATAAACACGGGCATAATGAACCTTGCAGGGGTGCCTTCGATAGTTTTCGGGCTTTTCGGTTTTGCCATATTTGTACTGCTCTTTGGTTTTGGAACATCCATAATTGCCGGAAGCCTCACCCTTGCGCTTATGATACTGCCGGTGATAATAAAGACATCGCAGGAGGCACTCCTCAATGTGCCCAGATCGTTCAGGGAAGCCTCCCTTGCGTTGGGGGCAACCAAATGGCAGACTGTTAGGAGTAGCGTGCTCCCATATGCGATACCAGGAATACTGACGGGCTCGATATTGGGGGTGAGCAGGGCTGCCGGGGAGACTGCACCCATATTGTTCACTGTTGCCGCATATTTCCTCCCGCGCGTCCCAGGCTCGATGTTCGACCAGACCATGGCGCTCCCCTACCATTTATATATCCTTTCAACCCAGTCGATTAATGTCAGGGCAACACAACCGCTCCAATACGGCACGGCGCTAGTGTTGCTCGGAATTGTGCTTGCCCTAAACCTGACAGCCATACTATTGAGGTTTTATTTCAGGAGAAAATACAGGTGGTGAATTGGAAACAAAGATATCATCAAAAGGAATAAACCTGTGGTACGGAGAGAAGCAGGTGCTTTTTGATGTCTCTATGGATATGTATGAGAACAGGGTGACTGCACTTATAGGGCCAAGCGGTTGCGGAAAAAGCTCGTTTCTCAGGTGTATGAACCGGATGAATGATGTCATACCTACGTGTGTTGTTAAAGGGACGCTTATGATCGATGAAGTGGATGCGAACAGCCCTGGAACAGATGTTGTTGAGTTGAGGAAAAAGGTTGGGCTGGTATTTCAGGTCCCGAACCCTTTCCCAAAAAGCATCTATGATAATGTCGCCTATGGGCCTAGGATTCACGGGGAGAGAAACCATTCGAAACTCGATGAGATTGTCGAGGAGACACTGAAGGAAGCGGCACTCTGGAACGAGGTAAAAGATAATTTGCACAAATCGGCCATAAAACTGTCCGGAGGCCAGAAGCAGAGGTTGTGCATCGCCCGTACGCTCGCGATAAAACCAGAGATTATCCTCATGGATGAGCCCTGTTCATCACTTGACCCGATAGCAACAGCGAGGATTGAAGACCTCATAAATAAACTGAAAGAGAAATATACCGTGGTGATAGTAACGCATAACATACAACAGGCTGCGAGGATTGCGGATAATACTGCGTATTTCTATTTAGGGAAGCTCATTGAATACGGGGAGACCGACAGCATGTTTGAGAAACCAACGGAGAAGAGTACTGAGATGTATCTGACTGGGAGGTTTGGGTGATTCTATGGTTAGGGATAGATACCATGAGGTACTTGATTCTGTGAAGTACGACCTTGAGGAACTCTGCGAACTCGTCTGTAACGCACTAGACCTGTCAGTAGAGTATCTTGAGGGATGGGATAAGGAAGGGGAAGGGAACGTCATAAAAGAGGATAGATACATAAACAAAGCCTTCATCGATTTGCAGGAGAAATGCTTTAGGTTGATTGCCAGGCAGCAGCCTGTTGCAGGGGACCTCCGTTTCCTTGGTTCAGCGCTGGTTGTTGGGAGTAATTTGGAGAGAGCCGGTGATTATGCTGCAGACATCGCGAAGACAGTGAAGTTGCTCAAGCCTAGGATAATGATTGGTGTTAAGGACATCAAAAAGATGAACAAGAGCGCCAGTGAAGCGCTTAGGCTTTCTGTGGAGAGTTTTGTGGAGAGGGATACTGAAGTTATTAAAAGAGTCTTGTTGTTGGAGAAGATGAACGACGCGCAGTTCAAGAGCCTTCTTGAGAAGATAAAGAAGACGGACAAGCATTGTAAAAACCATGAGGTCTTGTTCAGGACTGTTATGATAGGGAGGCATTTGGAGCGTTTCGCGGACAGGGCAGTGAATATCACGCACCGTACGAATTACCTGGTTACGGGAGAAAGAGAATACCTGAAATAGCTGTGTGGGAAATCCCTAGAGGCGTCCGCCACTTTAACTTTGGATATCTGGACCACTTTCTCAGAACTGTCGGAAGTAGTGCCACCATCTTGGGTTCAGGCGCACTCTACTTTCACCTTGTCTCCCTCAACCCGCTTTCGAAGATTGCTGCGGTTCCGAGGAGAATGTTATTTAACTGTTCCATTAATACAATAGAGGGTGCTTTTGTGAAGAACGATGTCTCGGAATGTCTTGATATCATTAGAAAACAAAATCCAGAGAAATTTGTTCCTGAAGAGAAGATATTCTGCAATATACATAGGGGAGAACGGATATTCATAGGGACTGGATGCGCTGAACCACAATATCTCGTGAATGCACTTATAAAATACGTTGAATCTCACCCAAAAGCATTCTTTGATGCAGAAGTATTCCATGTGTGGACACTCGGGGTTGCCCCCTATGTAAATGAGAAGTTCAAAAGGAACTTTAGGCATAACTCCTTTTTCATTGGAAACAACACAAGGGATGCAATAAACCGTGGTCTTGCGGATTACAGCCCAGTATTTCTTTCTGTGGTTCCCGATCTTCTAAGAAGAAAGCTTGTTCCGATAGACGTTGTGTTGATACAGACATCCCCTCCGGATAGGCATGGATATATGAGTCTTGGGGTGAGTGTGGATATAGTTAAGGCAGCCATTGAGAATTCATCGCTTGTAATAACCCAGGTTAATTCTGAGATGCCGAGAGTGCACGGTGATGCTTATGTGCATGTTGATGACGTCGATTTTATCGTATACAAAGATGAACCGATATTGGAGTACTCGCATGAAACAGATAGCGAGATCGTGCAGAGAATAGGAAAATATGTCTCAAAGCTTGTTCTCAACGGGGATACGATACAAGTTGGTTACGGCAGCATACCGAATG
>JBDRKD010000002.1:0-17565 GCA_043814255.1 Microcaldota archaeon | reverse complement strand
AACTTCTATCACATACCTTGATGAGAGCACTGAGAGGATGAAGATGCTTGTTAAAGAGATTCCTGAAAAGAATGAGTTTGGGAAAGGTGTGGATGTTATTGGTAGCATGCTCGCAACAACTTATGATATCAATAACAACAGCCTCATCAGAACACTTGAGGAAGGAGGGTATTACTTCTGTCCAAAAGTGAAGTATGACGCCGAGTCACTTGAAACGCTGAGGGATAAACTGGTGGACTTAAGGAACGCGCATTCTCTCCTGAGTGACGCAGAGGCCACTGCTGGCTTCATTTCATCTGAAACGAAGAGAAGGGTTGAATTGAGGAAGAATATGGCCATGTGCATGCAGTACGCCAGCCATACTGAACAGAAGATTTCGGATATTAAGAAGGGGGAACACCCAACAGTCAATTACACTGAAGTCAAGGACTCTGTTTTTAGGATGGAAACGCTCATGAGCGAGATTCTCTGGTTATGCGAATCAAGAGATTTTGTGAATGCCGCAGGTGCAATGAACCGGTTTAATGTTGAAGAAGAGAGAACAGTGATTCTATTGTCAAATATCAGCGCGGAATACGATACAGTACGAATGCTCTACACTGACGTATTGGATGAGCTGCTGCTTCTGCCCCCTGAAACGAACTCCTCGGAAATCTTTGAAAGCATGAACATGATAAACAGGGAGCTCGGGATAGTGCATAACGTATCCGACCTTGTGATACTCAAGAATGTCCTCCTTGAAAACAGGGAGAATATCAAACTTGTTCCAACCCAGGGAATAGATATCTGGGTCGGGACAGTGCTTCCGGCCATCGTGGCCATTCTGTTGACTGCAGCTATTTACATTATAATTAAGAAGAATAAACGTGTGGGCCTTTAGTTAGTTGCTGACGACTCTTGGAATATCGAATGATTTGAGTCCGTTCATCTTCGCATCAAAGGCCTCGAACGTCTCTGATTTTGATGCAAGGTACTGGGAAACTGCGAGAAATCTCTCAATTGTTTTCACGAACATCTCTGTAAGCCCATCTGCACCAAAGACTTCAGGTGGATTTTTTTCATCATATGATATCAGGAGGAGGTGATAGAAACCAAGTGTTGGAAAGCGCATATTCTCCTGTCCGCCCAGTAACTTCAAGTCAGAATCGAGTCGAAGATAATTGGAGATTGACTGGAATGATGGTGCGAAACCTGTTCTTCTGAGCTGCCCATAATAGTTCCTTCTTGCTTCCTCATCTGTCTCAGAGTATTCACTCTTGAGTGTTTTTAGTGATTTCTTCACATCTGTGATTTTTTCCGCATAATCGCTTACAATCCCATCTGGAAACTTATCTATGACTCGCATGATGTCCTCTCTCTTCTTCGAACTGTCGCTTATGGATGCTACAGAATCCATCAGAATATCCAGGTCATCGAATGGTATTCCCTTATAGCTGCCGGGAGCTAGCCATCCTAGAAGTGGGATTTTCTTGGCCTTTCGCGCCTTGTTGACCTTTGATCTCTGCTTATCCAGCTCTTTGTGTGTGAAACTGGAAAAAACGTTCTCGCAGATATCTATTATCCTTACTGTCCCAGTGGCTTCCCTCTTCCTTCTCTTCGCCCTTTCGTCCAGGGCACCCTGCTTTTGCATTGGATAGATTACGCTGGAAAGATATTTAGGGATGATGGTTATAGGGTGAATCTCCCTTTTTGAAACTCCCTTATCAGAACCCTTGCTGCCTCGAACGTATTCAGCTCTCCGCCCCTGAGAAGAAGCCCCCTTCTACTTGCAATTGCACTAAGGATCTCGAACCCGTCTTCTGTGTGTGGAATCGCATAGTAGCCCTCAAGAGAGCTGTTGCCTGCCTTTTGGAATCTCTCTATTATGCTGATTGCAACTGATTCTGGGTCTTTAAGCTTGTCGATGTCAACAGCGCCCTTTATCGCCAGCTCGTTGTTCGTAGTCTTGAAATCAATAACTCCGGGGGTGTCGTAAAGAAGTATGCCGCTTCGTATTGTAATCCACTGCTGTGCCTTCGTGACACCTGGCCTGAAGCCGGTTTTCGCAGAATGCCTTCCGCGCATGACGTTTATCAGGGATGATTTTCCTACGTTTGGTATGCCGAATATCGCGACCTTCGCCTTTTCCAAGCCCTTTGATTTGGCCATCCTGCGTATGGTCCGGAATATTGTCACTAATCCCTTCCTTGTCCTTGCTGAGAATGGGATAATCTGTATTCCCCATGTCTCCTTTGGGAATATCGCGTCTTTTGGGAGCAAGTCGTATTTGGTCGCAACGATGAATACCTTGCTCTTGAATTGGCCGTCGAGCTTTCTCAGGCGGGTCCCCTCAATATCCCTCGCATCAACGACTTCTATGGCGATATCGCAACCCTTGAGCAACCGCGATACCCTTGCGTAACTGCGTTTCCTTTCATCAGGCATACCTACATTGGGAAACATGTTGTTTAAGTCCTTTATGTGTCCCTCATTTTTCAACGTAGATTGTCTGGGTTGGGAATGCCATCTCGATTTTCTCCTTCTCGAATCTCTCTTTTATACTGAGGTTTATGGCCTGCTGTATGTCCATATATGTGACATACTGCGGACTGTCCACGTAATAGACCGCCTCAAAATTGAGCGAGAAGTCCCCGAATTCTGTGAAATGGACCCTGTCTGCCTCTGCCTTGTCCTGACTTTTTATGACGTCCTTTACCATTGCGGGAATTTTCCTTAGTTTCTTAGAAGGGGTTCCATAAACGACCCCAAAGTGGAAAACGATGCGCCTCTTTGTCATCTTTCCGTAGTTGTGAATTCTGCTGCTCGTGAGTTCCTTGTTGGACAGGATGAGCTCGTCTCCCTTGAGCGTCTCTACGCGGGTTGACTTTATGCCGATCTTCTTCACTGTCCCGCTATCATCCCCAACAACGACATAATCGCCAACTTTGAACGGCTTGTCGAAATAGATTGAGAACGACGCAAATATGTCTGAGAGTATGTTCTGGGCTGCGAGTGCAATTGCGAGGCCGCCGATTCCAAGGCCTGCTATCAATGCGGAGATGTCATAGCCGAAGTTGGCAAGAAGAAGGACGAATGCGAATACCCATGTGGATATCTTCAATACTTCAGCTAGCGTGCCGATGAGTGATACGTCCTCCGTTTTTTTGGATTTCGTCCGCTCTTTGATTACCCTCTCCTTTGAGAACTCTATGATTGTCTGTATAACCTTTACTCCATAGTATGTGAATATGATGATTATCCCGTAACCTACTGCGCTCTGTATGAATTCGTTGAGCGTGAGAAAGCTCAGTGAGGCATAGATTGAGACAAGCGTGTAGAAAGACCATGGAATCTCCTGGATTATGGTGAATAGAAGGTCATCTAGGTTGTTCTCTGTCCTCTCTGTGAGCTGCTTGAGTTTCACAAGGATTATTGTCTTCACTATCTTGAGGAGTATTGTAAAGCCAACAAACACAATGAATGCAAGAAGGAATTGGTTCCCAGTGTTGCCCGCGATTTCAAAATCAAGCATCTGCGTAAGTGTGGTTGTGTATTGAGATATGTCCGCCATGGTGCCATCCTCCAAATTAGTGAATGGATTAAGATTTATATAAATTTAGTACACTTGTTGCAGCGCAGGGATGGTTCGGAATGGGCCCGCGGTGAATCGAACACCGGATCTCCACCTGTCAGAACCCTCCGGCGGGATTCCGATACCTCCCAGCACCCGCGGAAGCAGGGGGCATTTTCGACCTCCGAAAAGCTTGTAAGGGTGGCGTCTTAACCACTCGACTACGGGCCCTTAACTGATCTCCTTATTATCTGCGTTATCCTTTTTATATGGATAATCGCTCATCTCTGCCTTGTACCAGCTCCCGTACTTGTTGTTGATCTGCTCCTCTATTGTCTTGCCTTTTTTTATGGCCGCTTTTATGTGCTCCTTCGTTATCAGGGGGGCCTCATCGATTGATGCAATATCCCCTGCGAGTTTGATTATTCCCGACAGGTCTCTGAGGCGGAGGGTAAGGCCTGATACGTCATCTATCTGCCTTGCCCTCTTCCTGGCTTCATCTATAATGAGTTGGACTGCCTCGAACTCTGCATGTGGGATTCTCCCGTCCTTCCTTATCTCCTGCACTATGAACTGCACAAGAGCATCACGATTCTTTTCGTTGTCAGGCATTGTTGTGTTGATGAGTATCTCATACCCATTGCCGTTTATGCGCGAACGAAGCGGTGGGAGGATGTTGGGCATGTCCTTGGTGTTTATTGCACCGACTAGGATGAAATCGCACGGCACGTTTTCAACCTTCACCGATGCCCCTGTGCTCGAAGGATTTCTGCCAACTATGGAGAACTTCTTCTCCTGCATTGCGGTGAGGATGTATCGCTGGAGATATCCTAAAGTCGAAAGCTCATCTATAAACAGGACCCCCTCATGTGCCTCATGAACGGCCCCGGGAACAACCCGTTGGTATGGGGCTATGCCTGCCTCCGGATGGCCGCCATACGGGTCATGTTTAACATCGCCAAGCAATTCTGTCTCGCTCGCACCTGTCGCGTGAACGAATGGAATTCTGTTAAGTGGAACAATAATCTTCCTGGGCTTTTCGGATATCCCATGCTCTAGTTCCCTTAGCGACTCTTGGTCGTATACCACGATTTTTCCATCTTGGGTTCTCTCATATATTATAATCTCTTCCCTTCCATCAGAGAACGTCCTTGTTGTATGGACCCTGTCCTCCAGAACATCGCTATGAAGACCGTATAATAAATCATCGAATGGATTGGAACTCTTTCTATATTTGTCCGCGCCGCATGATGGACAGACCTGTATTGAGTGGTTAGAGATGTTGCCGCATCTCTTGCACCTAAACCCAAGGCGTTCTGCAATGAATACTGGAACCTTTGTTGGACTGCACGCCCTTCCGGAGGCCTTCTTTCTCTTTGCCTTCTCTTCAATCTTGGAACGCTCCCTCACCTCCATAACCGGGCGTTCTGGGTTATCGAAGTTCTGTAGAACGGATATCTCCTGCTGTGGCTTTGGGAGCACATACGCAATTGCCTGGGCAATCATGCTTTTACCTGTTCCAGGGGGCCCAACGAGCAGGAGGTTCCTCCTCTGGCGGGCGATAATCCGCGCTATCTTCACAGACTCGTCCTGCCCTATTATTGCACTTAGAGGGTCTTCTGGGAGCTTGACATCTTCTGTGCTTGAGAAACGCATATGTAGGTTTAGTGGGAGAAATAATAAAAATTAGAATGAGTTGCAGTTTCTCAAAAAGAATGGAACGGGGGATTCCCCTTGGTTCGGAAGCCCTCGGCAATCGAGCGCGTAGCGCAAGAAGTTAGTCGTGGGGGGGTAAGGAGGAACCTGGAACCTAGGGGGGTGTCCCCCCTTGGTTCGGACCTATTTCTTGGTGTGTATAAGCATCTTCTCAGGTCGCTTGTGGAGGTTCCCGCTCCTCACGCCAATCAATATGGATGTGTTCTTGTTATCCGAAAGGTCAACAAGCCTTTGGGTTATAATCCCGTCAAAAACAATGGCATACACGCCATTTGACTCACCCATATTCTTTATGAGATCCCTTACAGGAATCTCGTTTATGACCTCGAGCTTGCTGTTATAGAGCCTAGCCCTGAGGGTATTCTCAAGCTCTTCAAGACTCTTGAGAAGAGATTCCGGTGGTGTTGCGGGAGAAGCAGCCTGAACTGCTTCTTTTTGAACTGGTGCCGGAACCGCTTTGTGCTCCTTCTGCTCCGGGCTTTTCTTATAGTCGTTTGACAGACTTCTCTTACTGTCACTCCTTACTGGGTGGTTGTTTTTGTTGTTGTCTGCCAATTGGCTTATCGAAGACCGCGGCTTTGGGTTGACTCCATTGACTTGCTCATAGGGAATCTTGCTCCTTAAGGCCTTTATGATCTCCTTGCGGGACAGCTCCTCGACCTCTCTCCCTATCGGAGCTCTTGTGACGAAGTCCACTTCTGCGGCCTGGGAAATCTCCCGGAGTATTATGTCCCCTCCACGGTCCCCATCAAGGAACAGTGTGGCTTCCTTCTCCCGGCACAATGAGATTATGGATTTCGGGACATTGGCCCCACCTACGGCTATCACATTGTTTATGTCGTTCTTGAGAAGGTTGAGTACATCTGCTCTTCCCTCCACAATGATTATCGAGTCGGATGACCGGATGTTTGGGCCGGATGGTAGTTTGTCTAAGCCGTATGATCCTATCTCCGCAACCTTGACTTCCTGCCTCACTAACTCGGAGATTTCCCTGCTTTCTGGAATCTCGTTTGTGAGAAGAGCCTTGAGCAATCCTTTTGCTCGTTGGATTACAGTTTTCCGCTTCAGGTTGCGGGTGTCCTCTATCTTCTCAACATTAATCTTAGCATCGCAGGGACCGACCCTATCTACTGTCTCAAGCGCTGCTGCGAGTATGCTTGTCTCAACCATATCAAGGCTTGATGGGAGCAGAATCTTTCCAATGCCCTTTCCTCCCTTTCCCTGTAGGTTAACCTCTATCCTTCCGATTCGTCCATTCTTCTGTAGTTCACGAAGGTCCAGTTGGTCGCCAAGGAGCCCCTCTGTCTGGCCGAATACTGCCCCAACGACATCTGGTTTCTCAACAAGTCCTCCAATCTCAACGTTTGCATAAACCAAGTATTTTACAGTATCGATGTATGTCTTTCCCATAATATCACCTTCATATCTTTTGCAGTTCAATTCTGAATTCTTCCAATCTTCTGTCCATCTCCTGAAAGACCCTCAGCCCAAGAGAGTATCTCAGCCTCCTCCTGCACTCGGTGTTCGGGCGTATTCCGTAAGAGCGGAGGTGTTCGCCCAGAATCACTGAGAGTTCCTCCCCCTGTTCATCGAAATCGGTCAGGATTACCGCCTCATTGGCGCCAGCCAGAGACCCACATAATTCCTGGGGCTTTCGGTTGATGAGCACTATTTTTCCTATTATCCCGCACCTCCTAAGTGCTTCTCTGTCTTTCTTACCTTCCACGAGAATCGGCTTTCCATCCATATCCTCAATGGCTCTTTGGAGATTCCTGCGCCTTGAGATAAGCTTCCGTTCTTCTCTTGAACTCATCCTCATCCAAGTCCACCTCCAGAAGTTTGCGCCTGCCTGAAGCCCCTTTCACCACCCTAACTGGGCAGGAAAGCAACCGGCTCAACTCACTCATGACCTCCAGGTTGGCCTTTCCTTTCTTCGGTGGGGAAATCACGCTTATCCTCCAACAATCCCTGAATGATAGTGCGAACTTCCGCGCATTTGGGGTCACTTTTATCTCGAGCAACATGCGGAATCACCAGTATATGGAATACAGAACGAGTAGGAATTGTACTGTGCAATGTTGACTGCAGTTCATAGCTCGCTGAAACTCCAGCAGCCATCCGTTGCACAGCAGTATATTATCATAAGAGCGCAAATATAAGCGTTATATCTCTTCCTCTTCCCTGCATTCTTCACAGAACAGCTTTCCCTGTGATTTTCTCAGGGTTTCGGAATAAGAACCGCATTTCCAGCAGATGCCTGCGAAAACCACATTATCCACGAACTCATGCATCTTGTAGTTTTCGTTAAGCACCTCAATCAGTCCGGGGAAGACGCCAACAAGGTCATCGTCGGTTATGATGCCAATAAGTCTCTCGTTCTTATCGACAACAGGAATACGTTTTATTCTATTCGTTCGCATAACCTCGGCAACGTCGTTTATGCTTGCATCGGTCCCGATTGTTCTCAATGGAGCGCTCATTATCTTCTTTAATGTTGTTTTTTTGGGGTCCAGTCCTCTGGCCACTATCTTGTAAGCGATATCAGTTTCGGTGACTATCCCTACTGCTTTCTGTTCTTCAGTCACCACAACACTTCCAATGCTGTGCGTTTTCATCTGCTTTGCTGCATCCACAGCCTTATCGGTGGCTCTGAGGGTCACGACTCCCCGTCTCATGCAATCTCCTACTCGCACGTCTGTTTTCATATATGGGATATTGTAAAATGGAAAACTTTTAAACCCATATCTATAGGTGCAGAATATCGACACCTGTCGTATTTAATCGTTTAAAGAGATTGCCACCAGGTTCTCAAGAGGTGCATAGCCTTCATGTATTGGGAATGACAACTCTTTATTTAAGTTGCCTCCTAAACGTAGGTATGGCATTCGGCACCTACGCGAAGGGCGCGAGAACAGAGAGGGAACTCATCTCCATGTTCTCAAAAAGGGGGTTCTCAGTAATAAGAGCTGCCGGAAGCGGTATCAACTCACTCTCTCCAGACCTGCTTGTTTTCAAGAAAGGATTGCAGTATGCATTTGAGTGTAAGGCTTGGGGCTCTGGGAGCTTGTGTATAGAAAAAGGAAAATTCCGCGGGCTTGAGGAGTGGGAAAGGAACACTGGTATAACCACCATGATTGCCTGGAGGATAAACCGTGTTGGATGGCGGTTCATGCATCTTGCTGAGCTCAGTGAAAGAGAAAAGAATTGTACGGTAACATTGAAAAATGCCCTTGCCATAAATAGAACGTTTGAGGATTTGTTATGAGGGTCTGCTTCGCATTGCTTGCTTTGGTAGTTCTCTGCCTTTCTCCGTACGCCAAGTCATACTACCTTTCAGATGTGGATGTTGGGGTTTGGGTTAATGGGGATGGGTCCTTTGATGTTGCAGAAAACCTCACCTTCTCTTTTTCAGGCCAATTCAGTTATGCCTACAGGGATATCCCGCTAATTAGCCCTGGGGGGCAGGAGATAGAACTGTTTGATATTAAGGTATATGAAGGGGGAAATGAACTGCCGATAAAAATCACAACGGTCGGGAACGACAGGCATATCGGGTGGGAGTATAGTGCCGAGAATGAGAAGAGGACTTTCAGCATAAGATATTCTGTCAGGAATCAGATTGTCAGGTATGATGATGTTGCTGATTTCTACTGGAAATTCTATGGAGAACGCACAAGCGTTCACGCTGAGAATGCGCGTTCTGTTGTCTACCTCCCAGAAGGCGCTGAGAAGAACAGCACCCTCGCATGGGGCCATGGGCCGGACAATGGAGTTACTACTATTGGGGATGGGGTCGTTGTGTTTACTGTTTCGGACGTTCCCCCAAGGACGTTTATAGAGGGAAGGGTTGTGTTCCCAAGCGAGCTCATCTCGGATGGGTTCACAGTAAACAAAGAGGGTATTGGGCTTCAGCGCATCATAGATGATGAGAGAGAGAATTTTGAGGCAAAGCAGGAGGGAACGCTGATACGTATCGCGCCCTTTGTTCCCCTGATAATGCCTGTGCTGCTAGCTGTCGTCATGGGCGTGCTGTGGTACAGATACGGACGGGAGCCAAAGGTATCCTTCGACCAGAAATATTTTCACGAACCACCCTACGAATACCCACCGGCAGTTCTTGGAACACTCATGGATGCTGGTACAAAGAAGCCAAACACTGATGGATTCACTGCAACAATCATCGACCTTGCACAGAGAGGGTACATAAAAATAGAGGAAGTAGAACGCAAGAAAGGAATGTTGGATTTCTTTAAATCTAACAAGGACATCAAACTGAAAGTAAAGAACCTGCCGGATGACAAACTTAGAGGTTATGAACGGATGGCATTCAAGATGATTTTTGGAAAGATAGACCGTTTTTCGATTGGATTGAACAAGAATAGCTTCTGGTATAAAGCGCTTGGTGTATTCGGTTATGAAGAGGAAGAGAACCACGATGCTATCGGTGACCTGAGGACCACATCTGTGACGATGGGAGAATTGCTTAAGAGCAGTGGATTCCGGAGGGACTTCCGCGTGTCTTTCAAGAGATGGCAGGAGATGGTCGAGGAGTTCGGAAACGACCACCTCTTCCATGAGGAGAGGGCGAGCAGAATTGCGAGATATTCGAGCTGGACTGCTGGGATTCTCATCTTCGCATCCTTCGCCATGTTTATGCCTGTTTTTGCGTTTGTTGATGGTTCAAATGAAGAGAATGTAGTCTATTTTATGTTCAGTCTGTTTGTATCCATAGGCGCATCAATATTCATCAGTGTATATGGAAACAAAGCGATTCAGCAGAGGACTCCGAAAGGCGCCCTGCATTATGCGAAGTGGGAGGCGTTCAAGAGGTTCATCTCTGATATGACCTTGCTCAAAGAGTATTCGCCATCCTCTGTCGTCATGTGGGACAGATACCTGGTCTATGCAACTGCTCTTGGGTGTGCAGACAAGGTCATCGAAGCAATGAAGGTGCGGCTCAGTGATAATGAATACCGCCCAACCTGGTTCACAGCAGGCAGCGTGGGGACTCTTGGCAGCCTAAGCTCACTCAACTCTTCTTTCAACTCCTTCTCCAGCACTGCTGGGGCTTCAGGCAGTGGTGGTAGCTTCGGCGGTGGCGGAGGGGGGGGAGGCGGAGGAGGAGCCGGAGCAGGCTAGACGGAAACAGCAACAACTGAGGCCAGAATCACGAGGAACAGCCAATCCGATCTTCTCATCCTAAGCCTGTGTTCAATTAATACATTGTCTGGATCAAATGCCCGTGCGTCCATCGAGAGTGAGAGGTTCCATGCACGCTTGAAGATTGAGTGCAGGAACGGCACAATTACTGGAATCGGATTCCGTATGGAATGGCCCCTTGATGCCTGCGCTACACGTATCGAATTGAACTCCCTCTTAAAAATAGGTATGAAATACAGTGAGAGCAAAAGAGAGAACGCTGTTGATGCCGGAAGGCCGAAAAAACGCAGTGCGGCAACAATGTCCTTCTGTTTAGTAGTGGCTATGAAAAATGCCGAAAGGGACACTGCTGAGAAGATGATTGCTGCGTTTATAAGCCCGTATTCTGTGGAAAGTAACAGGCTGCCGGAAATGAATGATATGGATATAATGAGCATCATGAATTTTAGGCCTAGGAGATTGAATGGCGTGGAAGAGTTGCCAATGTAGAGCATCATCGTGAATATTACGGATATGGTTGCCACCTCTATTGTCCGATGTGACAGCATCAGGACAAGTAGTGAGAACAACCAGAGTATCTTTATCCTGGCATCAAGCGAATGCACGATTGTTTTTCCCGGGAAATACCTCAGCAAAGCCATCTTACCTCATCTTTTTTATATAACGCACCAAGCCTGGCAACGTTAGCATCTGTTCACCAATCTCTTTTGAAACCCTCGCGATGCATGGAATCTTGATTCCCGCGTCCCAAATGCGTTTATCGAGCAGGAGCAACGGACTTCCGTCTGCCTCTATTGTTCCATCATTTAGGAACAACAGCCTTGAGCAATACTGTGCAATCCATTCGGTATCGTGTTCAACGACTATGATTGTCTTTCCGGAATTGTTAAGCTTCTTGAGTACTGAGTATATCTCCTTTGAACTAGAATAATCCAGGCTTGAGACTGGCTCGTCCAGAATGTATATCTCTGGGTCAATGGCCAAAGCGCAGGCGAATGCGAGCTTCTGCTTCTGTCCATGCGAGAGAGTATGTGGGTCTGATTTCAGTTCGTCTTCCAATCCGACTGTCCTCAATGCGGCTTGCGCCTTCTCCTTGGCTACACTTCCGCTTACCCCAAGGTTCTTGAGGCCGAAGAGCACTTCCTCCTCAACGGTAAACGAGAATATCTGGTTGTCCGGGTCCTGAAAAACAAACGCTATCGAACGAGCAAGTGCATGCACAGTTGTCGACAGAGTATTCTTCCCGAGAACAGTAACTCTCCCGGAAAACTTCCCATTTATTATATTGGGGATTATGCCGTTCAATGTGAGGAGAAACGTGCTTTTCCCGCACCCGGTCTTACCAATGATTCCTATGAATTCCCCTTTCTTGATGTTTAGTGAGATACCTGAGAGGATTGGCTTTTTGGAATAGGAGAAGGCAATCTCCTTCATCTGGATTGCATGCATTACAAAGACCCATAATACTGGGAGAATTTGAATTTAAAAGCTATTGTCCATGCAAAGGCGATTTCAATTACGCCCTGCACCGCATTCCAGAAGAAGATGAGGAACCATAACGGGAGGTAGGTGGTGAATACCCCTGGAACCTCCAGCTTGAGCGAGGCCATAAAATCCTCTGGTTGCATTCCAAAGAATATTGGGCCGGCATAGTATATGTTCGCGATAACCATGGCTATTCCCCTAACGGTGATTGCTAGGAGCGTGACGACAAAGATGTTCCTTGGGTCTGAAAGCGAGCTCAGCTGCACTTCATGACCGTATCTCTTCCACAGATAGTTTATTACAAAAGCGAGGAGTGCAAGCCCGAGTATTGGAGCCACCCCCTGCAGGAGTGCCCCTGTGGTCACGGGGCCACCCTCAAGTAAGACTGCACCTGCTGCTTCCAGTTCCGGGCGCGTGTACAGCGTGGTGTTGCCCTCGCCAAATACCTGTTGTGATGATGTGTTGACAATGCCTGAGAAGATGAACAGGAGTAGGGGGAGTACCACTGAAATGATGATAATTGCGGCGAGGCGCCCAATATCCGTTTTCTGTTTTCCAGCAAGAAGCCATAGGGCGGGGAGGAGTATCATCGGTATGGTTGCCGCGAACTTCATGCTTGCTCCGAGCCATGTCTCCGGAGATATGAATGTCAGCAGGAGCGTCATGAGCACGCATACATTCAATGCCTCCTCGAATCCGAAGATGAAGAAAGCCAGCAGTACTGGGAACGCAACAAGATCGACGACCATGCCGAACCCGGTGTTTATGCCGATGATTCCGTGGACGAGTTGGAATATCGCTGATGCTGTGGCAAAAAATGCTATCACTAACATTCGATACGTTTTCATGCTTTGGCCCTTTCTTGACTGTTTGATGTCATTACTGTCGTTCAATATATTCATACATTAACTATTTAATAGTAGCTACCCATATGAGAGTATCAACGGAACACCCTATCGACGACAAATACAAGCGAGCCGTCCCTCGCCTCGGATTTTCCACTTACCCTAAACTTCTTTCCCAAAAGCCCCCTCCCCTTTAAGGTGATGATTGTTTCAAGCCTTATGTCTTCTGGGAGTGACTTCAGCCCAAGAAAATCCAACGAAAGCTTATGGGAGAGGAACAGCATTGCGTTTCCCTCCATCTTAGCAATTATGCTCCCTTTGTCTTCCTTGAGCTCCTCCAGCTTCCCTTCCAGCTCTCCCTCAAAATCAGCAGTGAGTTGGTCGGGGCTTATCGGTGGTCTTGATATGGAGACCTTGCCTGATTGCCCCACATGCAGTTCTCCGTTCCTAAATCTCGAATCCTCCAAACGCACTGAATCACCGGGTTGCGCGCGCTCTAGGACTGACACATTCGGCTCCCATAGCACGAGCCTCGCGGGTCCGCTTCCATCGTCTATTGTGCATGAGTTCAGCTCATGCATCCTGCCATCCCTCTCGTATTTCCTGATTCCGTGAATCTCGATTATATGGGCAGTCAAACTGACGACGTCTCCATCTGAGAGTTCTGGAATTTTCTTCGGCAACAGCCTTTCCTTCACTGTTATCTTGCCACCATAGCCAAGATGCAGTTCATCGTTCTTCATGTATGCTCCTTGTATCTCGATTAAGTCATCTTTCATTATTGTTCCAAATTCGACATAATCAACATCGTTGTTCCAGAGCGTCAATGTTCCCTCTCCTTTATCGTCAACCAACAGGACACGGCAGAGCCTGCCGGACTTCCCGTTTTTCTCAAAATGAAAAACCTGAAATGTCTGTTTCACCCTTCCGATAACGGCGACCCGTTTCATGTTCTTTGAGAACTCGGATACGGACACCGTCTTTGGGGGGGGCGCTATCCCCAACTCGCTGGATATTGCATATAGGGCCGCTTCCTTTGTGAGGAGCCCGTGGAACTGCTTCTGCTTCTCGCGTACCATCGACTCTAGCTGGTCTTCGGGTACCTTCTTGAGAATATCGCTTGCCTCCGGTCGCAACTCGCCTTCCATGGATGTATTTTCAGCGAAATATTATTTAAAGACAACTTGGAACAACAATCATGGACACTCAGGAACTTGCTGATGGCCTGCATGTCATCTATGGCGCGGGGGCGAGCTCAAACATATTTCTCCTAGAGAACGGAGAGAAGAGGATACTGGCCATCGATGCTGGAGCTTCCCCTGTCCTCGATGCCGAACCCTCTATGCTCATCCTAACACATGGGCATTACGACCATACTGGCGGGGTCAATGCCGAATGGAAGAATGTGTTTATGCACAAGGCAGATTTCTCTGGTGGGCCATTCTTTAATGTTCCAAAGAATGCAAAACCAATAGACCTTAAAACAATTGTGTGGGGGGGATTCGAATTGGAAGTCATACACACCCCGGGACATACGTTGGGATCCATATGCCTATTCGAGAGGAAGGAGGGTATCCTGTTCTCAGGAGACACCGTATTCGCAGATGGAATTGGGAGAACTGACCTTGGGGGAGATGCGGGACTTATGGCAAAATCACTCTCATTGATAGATGAACTTTGGTGGAAATTGTTATGCCCTGGCCATGGGGAAGTTGCTCACAGGTAACTGACCTGTTTGACATGCATCCAATGTTTTAAATGTGTTCTACAGAATAAGACAGTGGTGACTATATGGCAATTAAGAAGATTCTGGTCACGGGGAGCAGTGGCACAATCGGAACACGCTTATGCGAAAAACTCCTCGAACGCGGGTATGACCTTGTTGGGGTGGACAGGAAACCCAATAGGTGGAGCGAAAAGGTCAGCAAAGTGACTGTTATCGGAGATCTGGTGGACACGCACACACTTGAGAACCTGCCAAAGAACTTCGATATTGTGATGCATCTGGCAGCGAATGTCAGGATATACAATTCTGTCCTTGATCCGGAATTGGCCCGTGAGAACATACATACTGTGTTCAATACCCTGGAATTCTGCAGGAAACATAGGGTAAAGAGATTCTTTTTTGCTTCGAGCAGGGAAGTCTACGGAAACACGGATGAACTCGTGCGCTCAGAGGATCAGATGCGCGTCAGGAACTGCGAGAGTCCGTACAGTGCCTCCAAAATCAGCGGGGAAGCCCTTGTCTACGCATATGAGAAATGCTATGGGATTGATTTTGTTATCGTCAGGTTCTCTAACGTGTATGGGATGTATGATGAGAGTGACAGGGTCGTTCCTGTGTTCATAAAACAAACAAAGGGGAATAGGGAACTGGTGGTTTATGGGAAGGAGAAAGAACTTGATTTCACATACATAGATGACGCTGTTTCTGGGGTCGTGAAATGCGTGGATGGGTTTGAGCGCGCAAAGAACGACGTATACAATCTGGCGTCTGGTGATGCGACGACAATTGTGGATGTCGCGGAACACATCCGCAGGATTATGGGTGGGAAGAACAGGATAAAGGTAAAGGAAAACAGAACCGGGGAGGTTGTCAGGTATGCTGGAGACATCTCAAATGCCGCAGAGAAACTTGGCTATAGGCCGATTACGGGTATCGAGGAGGGGCTTGAGAAGTCGGTAAGATGGTATACTGAGAACCTGTATGCCTAATCATTGAACTGGTCGCGACATAGGATTGCCCAGTCTTTGTATATGATGTTGCCGCATAATGATGGGTCGTTCTTTTCCTTCGCCTCATCCATATAGCACTTATCCTTCCATTCCTGCTTGTTGATTTGCTCGCACTCAGAAGCGTTCGTGCAACCAAGGAGCAATAAAGAGAACAGCAGAAATGCAATCAAACAGATTTTCATACGTTCACCAATCTGCTTTTCCATTCGCCAGATATAAATCTTTTCAGAACTGGCGTAGTATAGGGTCAACTGCCTGTGCCCGTGTTTTCCGCTCCCTTGGGCCCGAATGAGACCCAGAGCGAATTCCGAACCCAAGGCCAGAACGCCGGAACCAGACTTAACAGAACCCCAGAATGGCAAGGTTTTTATACAGGAATGGCTCAAAACAACATGGCGACCGGAAATGAACACCATAACGTTTTCAACAGGAGTGTTATCCATCGGAATAGCAATATACCTGCTTTTGGGGATTGTATATCCATTCATAGCTGCATTTGAACATCCTGTTTTGGGGCATGGGGCCCTGTTTGTAACAGGCATATTATTTGGGATGTTCGGTTCATTCCTCTGCTGGGAGGCAGCGACTGTGATGGAAGATAAGAGAACAGATAAAAGAATAAGAAGGAAAAGAAGGAGATTACTTCTCCAGAGTTGACGTGTCGCCCAGATCCTCTCCGAGCTCTTTTGCCTTTAGGACCCTGCGCATGATCTTCCCGCTCCTTGTCTTTGGAAGATCATTGACGAATTCAATCTCGCGCGGGTATGCATGGGCAGCCATCCTTTTCTTCACAAACTGCTGAATCTCCTCCTTGAGCTTATCACTTGGCTCATAGCCCTGGTTCAGTGTTACAAATGCCTTAACGATGGCACCCCTTATTGGGTCAGGCTTCCCTATGACTCCAGCCTCTGCGATGGCTGGGTGCTCTATGAGTGCACTCTCGACCTCAAACGGACCTACGCGCTCTCCGGCGGTCTTTATCACATCGTCAGACCTGCCTATAAACCAATAATACCCGTCCTCGTCCTTCCATGCCTTGTCTCCTGCAGTGTACCATCCGTTTACGAAGTAGCTGTCATACTTCTCCTTGTTCTTCCAGATCGTTCTCATCATGGCCGGCCAGCCTGGCCTCATTGCAAGATTTCCCTCCTGGCCTGGAGGGAGTTCGTTTCCATCGTCATCGATGATGCCGGCTATAACTCCTGGGAAGGGCTTTCCCATTGAACCGTACCTGATATCCATGCATGGATAGTTGGTAATCATCATTGCTCCAGTCTCTGTCTGCCACCACGTATCGTGGAATGGCAGCTTGAACATCTCCAGTCCCTCGATTATTGCCTCTGGGTTAAGGGGCTCCCCTACGGAATATATGACTCGCAATGAGCTGAAATCATAGTTCCCAATAATATCCTTGCCTACCTTCATGAGCATCCTTATCGCTGTTGGTGCAGTATACCATACCGTAACCTTGTGATTCTGGATCAATTCATACCATTTCTCTGCAGAAAATCTTCCCTCGAATTGAACGATTGTGGTTCCTATGGAAAGAGGGCCGAGAATCCCATATGCTATGCCGGTTACCCAACCATGGTCTGCAGTGCACCAGTATATGTCGTCCGGCCTCAAGTCAAGCACCCATTTGGCAGTCATGTGTTCCTGAAGAATGGCCATGTGTGCATGCATTACCCCCTTTGGTTTTCCGGTTGTCCCGGAGGTATAAAGCATGAAACATGTGTCCTCTGGGCCTGTCTTCTCTGTCTCGAATTCCTCTGATGCCCCGTTCATTTCCTCTTCATAGCTGATTGCGTCCTCAAGCTTCTCTTTTGCGCCAACAACCATCATGTGCTTGAGGGAAGGAAGTTCTGATTTTATTTCATCAACCCTCCCCCTAAGTTTCATGTTTGTTATCATCATCACGCCTTCGGCATCTCCGACCCTGTCCTTCACAGCCTGTGGGCCGAATGCACCAAACAGTGTGCTTGCGATAGCGCCTGCCTTGAGTATTCCAAGGAACGCCACATACACCGCCGGAACTCTGGAGATGAACAGGAACACCCTGTCACCCTTCTTTAT
>JBDRKD010000001.1:0-6933 GCA_043814255.1 Microcaldota archaeon | reverse complement strand
ATAGGATGTATGAGGATTTGAGCGCGCAACATATGTTCGATATGTATCCTCAGTTGAGGAACATCATTGGGTGATGATATATGATAATAGTGTTTGGAACTCCCGGTGCAGGCAAAACAACGATACTCTCCAAGGCAACTGAAGCATTCGATTGCAAGGAAATCAACTATGGGGATTTTATGTTTGAGATAGCGCAGAAGAAGGGTTTTGTGAGCAATAGGGACGATATGCGCAAGATGCCTATCCCGAGACAGAAGGAGATACAGGCAGACGTCGCAAAGAATCTATCGGAACTCGAGGGAAAGCTAATACTAAACACACATGCGCTCATAAGCACACCTGTAGGATACATACCAGGCCTTTCCAGGAGCATACTATCCGGCATCAACATAGAACAACTGATTCTTGTGGTCTCCCCGCCGGCAGATATCGTAAAGAGGAGGCAGGAGGACACAAGCCGCACGAGAGACCCAGAGACAGAGGAGCAGATATCGGAGGTTCTTGAAATCAACAAATCATATCTCTTTGCATATTCTGTATTGTCTGGGGCTCCGGCTGCCATCGTGGTAAACGCAAACGGAAAACTGGAGGAAGCTGTAGAATCCACACGTAAAATTCTGGAGGAGCGATGGCATGATTGAAGCAATCAGAGCAGATTCTTCAACAATCTTTTACCTCATTATTACATTCGCAGGGGCATATGTGCTTTTTTCAAAATACATAGTCCATCGTTTTGGAAACAGGGACAGGCTCAAAGAAATACAGAAAGAGATGGGCGAGATAAATAAAAGGTACAAGGATGCACTGAAGAGCAAGGAGGATAACAGGATAAAAAAGGCGGAGAAGGAACAGGCGAGAATATGGCCAATGATGTCAGAATCCATGAGATACCAATTCATGCCATTACTCGTATTGTTTCCCATAATCATACTATTCTCGGATTTACTCAGGAAAACATTTCCTGCGTTCGCAATAATCCTTCCATTCGACCTCCCGATAATAATGCAGAACTGGGAGCATTTCCCGAACTGGAGGAACATGTTTGGGAGTTATGGGTTCTTTTGGGTTTCGGTGGTTTTCATAAGCATGTTCTCGGAACTCTCCATGGCAGTATATAAAAAAGTCAGAGGGAAATCATGATAATAACCATATCTGGAATGTCTGGGAGTGGAAAGAATACAGTCGGGGAAAAGGTAGCAGATGTCTTGCGGATGAGGACTGTGGAGTACACGTTCAAGGATCATGCCAAGGAGATGGGCATCAATCTAATGGATTTCCAGAAAATGGCCCGAAAGGACGAGAGTATCGACAGGGATTTTGATAAACTGGTGGTGAGAAGCGCAAATAGGGGCAACTGCGTGATAACCACGTGGCTCGGTCCATGGAGTGTGAAAAGGGCAAAACTCAGGGTCTGGCTCGATGCCGATGAGAAGGTACGGGCGAAGAGGATTGCTAAGAGGGAGGGGATGAGCCAGGCATCTGCACTGGCGCATCTCAGGAAGCGCGACAAGGACAATATCCTCAGGTACAAAAAACTATACGGTATAGATATACGCAACCGAGAAATTTTCGATTTGATTGTAAACACTGAAAGGTTCTTGCCTGATGATATCGCAGATATGGTTATTGTCGCTGCAAGATGCATCAAATGAAGAGGTGTTTGAATGAGTTCTATGGACAAGGGAAGGGTTTGCAGAAAACAGGATGGCAGGGATAAGGGCAAGAAATGCGTTATTGTCAACGTTGTTGATAATACTTATATAGAAATAATCTGCAAGGGCAGGAAGAACAGGAGAAGATGCAACAAGAGACACCTAAATCCAACTGACGAAGTTATTGATGTGAAAAGCGATGGAGAGGTTCTCAAATCACTGGTATGAACGATGATATTCACTAAGAGGGAATTTGAATCAGACCCCGCATTTGGCAAGAAGCCAAATGAAAGGAGCGTTGATGAGTTGCTCGATATAGGGGTTGTAGTGATAGACAAGCCATGCGGCCCTTCAAGCCATGAAGTTTCCGCATGGACGAAAAGGATCATCAGCACGGAAAAAACAGGACACTCAGGAACCCTCGATCCAAGGGTATCCGGAGTATTGCCCATAGGCTTGAACCGCTCGACAAAAGCCATGTTCTACATGGCTCAGAGCGCTAAGGAATACGTTTGCATAATCCGTTTCCACAGAAAAATCCCAGAAAAAAGAGTTAGGGAAGTTTTAAAAAACTTTGTTGGAGAGATTACTCAAACACCACCCTTGCGTTCGGCGGTAGCCAAGAGGCCACGCAAGAGGAACATTTATTACCTTAAGCCTCTAGAATTTAACCCACCGGAAGTACTTTTCTTGGTGGGGTGCCAGGCAGGCACATACATCCGCAAACTTTGCTCTGATGCAGGTAGGTTGGTTGGATGCGGTGCCCACATGGAAGAGTTAAGGAGAACAAAAGCAGGTATCTTCTCTGAAAAGGATTCTCACACCCTTCAGGATCTGAGCGATGCCCACTGGCTTTGGAAGGAGAGTGGTGAAGAAGAGGCAATCAGGGAATATATTGTTCCGCTCGAGCGAGCAATCCAGTTGAAAAAGGTATGGGTCTCGGATCCGACTGTCGAGGCATTGTGTTCTGGCGCCCAACTTGCGGCACCTGGAGTCTCAATGGTTGAAAAGGGATTTGAGAACGGTGATGCTGTCGCCGTTTTGACGCTTAAGGGAGAGATTATTTCCTTCGGGAAAGCGCTTGTGGATTGGAAGAAGGCGCTTTCCATGGAAAAAGGAATCGTCGTAAGCACTGATAGGGTGATGATGAAAAAAGGAACATATCCAAAGTGTTGGTGATGTTAATGCCGGGATGGCGGAACCTGGTAACGCGCATGCCTGGAAATAAAGTACAAGATAGCATGTGGTCCTCGGGCCTTATGGGTTCAAATCGCCTTCCGGAAACCCGGAGGCGTGGGAATCCCATTCCCGGCGCTTAAGTTTCAGGAGTTGAATATATGAAAAACAGAGACGACAGAGAAATTCCAAAACAAAATAAGAAAAGTAAAAAAGAGATTAGAGGCATTGTTCGTATTGTGGGGGTTGACATGGAGGGCAATCTCAAACTGAAAAGAGCATTGCCAAGGGTAAAGGGCGTTGGTTTGAGAACGTCGCAGATACTATCCGCCATAATATTCAGAGAGCTTTCAATCCCCGAAACAACGGTTGTGGGGGAACTATCGGATGATGATGTGAAAAAGGTGGAGCAGATACTTGCAAACCCGGTTAAATATGGGGTTCCAGAATATCTGGTGAACAGGCAGAGGGATTTGCAGACAGGTCAAGCAATGCATTTTACTGGAACAGACTTATCATTCACAATAAAAAAAGACATAGAGCGAGAGAAGGCAATGAATTCATGGAAAGGATACCGACACATGTATGGTCAGAAGGTCCGTGGGCAGAGGAGCAGAACCACCGGCAGGAAAGGTATGAGTGTTGGAGTCGTGAGGAAATCATTGATGGCGAAGAAAGCAGGAGCTAAAAGCAAGAAAGGTGATAAAAAGTAATAACGGGTGTTAATATGGGAGATCCACGAAGATTAAGTAAGAAATACGAGCCTCCAAGAACGTTGTGGGATAGATCAAGGATAGATGAAGAAGGGGCACTCATAGAAGAATATGGTCTCAAGAACATGCACGAACTCTGGAGAACAAAGGCAGAGCTCGGAAGGATACGGAGGGAAGCAAGGGCACTGTTATCGAAAGGGGAGCAGGGTCGTGTTGAAGGAGAACCACTCCTAAGGAAGATACAGAGGCTCTCTCTCGGAGGAACTGATACCTCTCTTGAAGATCTTCTGTCTCTTACATTGAGGGATCTTCTGGAAAGACGCCTAGAAACAAGGGTATTCAAGAAGGGTTTCGCGAGGTCTATAGGGCAAAGCAGACAACTCATAAAACACGGATTCATATCAATCTCCGGGAGGAAGGTTTCTGTCCCAGGTTATGTGGTAAGTGCTCCTGAAGATGACCTTATCAGCTACTACAAAGCAATAGATATCGCCCTCCCAAAGGATGCGGGGGATGAAAAGAGTTCCTAATGGTGATGATGATGGTAGATAAACAAGACAATGTGAACGCCCAAAAACCAGAAACCACTAGAGATAGTATGGATAGGAGACCCAAGGAGATAAAATGGGCAGTCGCCCATGTATTTTCTTCTAAGAATAACACAATAATCACAATAACAGATTTGTCTGGCGCTGAAACGATATCTAAAGCAAGTGGTGGGATGATTGTCAAGGCAGACAGGGAGGAAGGCTCTCCTTACGCAGCAATGCAGGCTGCATTTAAGGCTGCTGACCAGGCGAAATTAAGGGGAATAACATCAATCCATATCAGGATACGTGCTCCCGGAGGTCATGGATCAAAGACCCCGGGACCCGGGGCCCAGGCAATTGTCCGGGCACTCGCTAGGTCTGGATTGAGGATAGGAAAGATTGAGGATGTGACTCCGATTCCATCGGATACAACGAAGCGACCAGGTGGGAGAAGGGGACGTAGGGTGTGATGTATGAAAGTAGATGTGATAAAACAGAACAACATGGAAATGGATTTCAGAATAATCGGATGCAATGTTTCGTTCGCGAATGCAATCCGCAGGACAGCCATATCTGAAGTGCCAACGTTTGCTGTTGATACTATTCTCTTCTATGAGAACAGTTCATCATTCTTCGATGAATATCTTGCCAACCGTATCTGTCTTGTGCCGATAAAAACAGATCTACGTTCCAGTGAGAAAGACGAGGTCACTTTTACGTTTGATGTGCAGGGTCCCGGAACAATTTATTCCAGTGAATTGAAAAGTACAGATAGCAAGATTGTCGTTGCAAATGAGAAGATACCTCTGCTTAATCTTATGGATAAACAGGTGGTTCGTTTAGAAGCAAAAGCAAAATTTGCAACTACGAGGGAACACGCAAAACACCAACCCTGTTTCATAACATACAAAGTTGACAGATCCAAGAAAGACGTTTTTGATTTCCATATGGAATCATTTGGTCAACTTACAACTAAGCAGATACTGAACAAAACAGTTAGTTTATTGGAATCGAAATGTGATGAATTCGAAAAAGGATTGAAAAATTTGTGATGCGGGGGTGACAGAGTCAGGTCAAATGTGCAGGATTGAGGTTCCTGTGCCTTTAGTGGCTACGTGGGTTCTGGCCTTTTCTTTCTTGGAAGAAAGAGAATCCCAGGGAAAAGAAAGAACCGCTCTGGTTTGGTCGCCCAAAAATCCCATCCCCCGCATTCATGTTAACGGGTTAACGATTGAAGGAGGATACCATGAGAAAAAAAATAGTGACTGCGGAACTGAGAGAACTTATAGTATTTCTAGAGAAAACTTCCAAAAAGAATAATGCTCCGTTCTGGAAAGACATTGCAAAAAGGCTTTCTACTTCCAGAAGGAGGAGGTCTGGGGTCAACGTGAGTAAAATCGATAAGTACTCTCAAGAGGGAAGTACTGTTCTCGTTCCCGGAAAAGTTCTCGCCAGCGGCTCACTCACGCACGAAGTGGACGTTGCAGCTTTTAGATTTTCAATAGATGCCGAAAGGAAAATTAGTTCGCAGGGGTCATGCACAGACATCAAATCCCTTGCTGAAAAAAACCCTAAGGGGACAGGTATAATCATATTGGAGTGATGTTATGAGGGTCATAGATGGAAAGGGATGTATTCTCGGTCGTGTTGGGGCTAGGGTTTCGAAAATGCTTCTCTCAGGGGAATCAGTAGCGCTAGTTAATTCAGGGGAATTAATCATATCTGGGAACCCGCGATTTATAGTTGGAAAGTATACCGACAGGAGAAACGTTAAAAATCGAGCAAATCCAGAGCAATCGCCACATTGGCCGAGGCGTCCGGATTTTCTCACAAAGAGGATAATCCGGGGGATGCTTCCATACAGTTCTTCCAGAGGCAGGATAGCATTTAAAAAACTCAAGGTTTACATAGGTCATCCCGAGTCTCTTGGGAAGGCTGAGAAACTAAACGGAGTTGATGCAAGCAGACTGAAGACAAGGGTAATCTCAATCAGGAATCTCTGCAAAAGTTTAGGATACAAGGTGGATAGATGAAGAAAAAAAGCGAAAAAACCGGAGCGACACAGAAAAGGAAAAAGAAAACCGGGAGTAAGCAAAAGAAAGGCAAGGAGAAATTCTTCCAGGCACGGGGAAAGAGAAAGGAGAGTGTCGCAAGAGCAACAGTTAGCGAGGGCAAGGGCATAATCCGAATCAATAGTATGTCTATCGATAATATTGAGCCTGCTTCTCTCAGAGATATTGTTTTGGAACCAGTGCACATAGCAGGTGCTTCTGCTTCGAAGCTCGATATCCACATTAACATCTGTGGGGGTGGAGTTGTCGGCCAGATGCAGGCCGCGCGAGTTGCAGTGGCAAAAGCGATACTCAAGTACACAGGAAGCGAGGAACTCAAACAAAAAATGATTTCAGTTGACAGAAACATGATTATTGAGGACAAACGAAGGGTCGAGCCAAAGAAGTACAAAGGACCAAAGGCAAGGGCACGATCCCAGAAGTCATACAGATAGGTGATCGATATGATGATACCCGTGAGATGTTTCACATGTGGCTCTGTTATTGCGGACAAGTACGATGAATACCGTAAGAGAGTAGATGAAGGTGAGAATCCAGCAGAAATCCTGGACAAGCTCGGAGTGAAGAGATACTGCTGCAGGAGAATGTTCCTATCACAGGTTGATGTCATCGATGAGATCATCAAGCACGGGAAATTCTGAGATCGATGTGCACAATCAGAAGGATTTTAAGTTTGACATGGACATAATATATAGTTTCGGCATACGGCTGCCCTGACGATTAAAATATGAGGGGTATATGAGTACGCCGAAGATGTTAACTGTGGGGCCGTAGGGTAGCCTGGCCATCC